>DATBVZ010000298.1:0-5627 GCA_036515095.1 Cyclobacteriaceae bacterium
CCTGCAACCCGGCCAATATCCTGCTGCGTAACAGCGGCAATCCTTTGTCCTTCGGTATTGACATAAGACGTGTCGCCCGAAAGTGTAGCAAAAGCCAGGTTCATAGCCCGGTTCAAAACCTCTACCTCTCCGAATTCCAACGCTGACTCTGCCTGCGCCTTCACCTTTTCCAACTCACCCGGGGTAACGCCCTCCTTTACCGTGGTGTGAATGACGTTGTCCACCGCAGCATGCGCTCTTTCCAACTCAACTCCAGACTTGAGCCGTCCGCTGATCACCAGCATTCCTGGATCCAACGTTCCGGCCGTGTGGGAAGAGATCGACGTGAAAAGCTCCGCCTCCCTGACCAACCGTTGGTATAGACGACTGGAGTGTCCATGCCCCAGTGCATCCGACAGCAAGTCCACCGCGTGATAGTCATCATCAAATCTTCCCGGCATATGGTACGCCTTGTAAAACGCGTCGGCCGGCACGCGCCCCGTGTAGGATGCATGCTTAGCCTGACGTTGCAAAGGCTCGCGTGGGAGGTTCCGTTTGCGGGTCTGTCCGGGCTGTATCGGACCAAACCATTTGCCCGCGAGGTCCCTGACCTGGTCGGTTGTCACTTTGCCAGCTACCACGAGGATCGCGTTGTTTGGTACATAGAACCGATAAAAGAAATCCCTCACCTCACCCATCCCGGCGTTTTCAATATGACTGATGTCCTTTCCTATGGTGGCCCATTGATACGGATGAACATCATACACCAGTGGTCTTAGCTTCAGCCACACATCCCCATAGGGTTGGTTGAGGTAGTTTTGCTTGAATTCCTCAATGACGACCTTGCGTTGTACATCCAGAACTTCAGGATCAAACGAAAGACTCAGCATGCGATCGCTTTCAAGCCAGAATCCGGTTTCAATATTGGCCGCGGGAACCGTGAGATAATAATTGGTGATATCCGTATTTGTAAAGGCGTTATTTTCACCTCCCACCCGTTGAAGCGGCTCGTCGTAGTTGGGAATATTGACGGATCCGCCAAACATAAGATGCTCAAATAAGTGAGCGAATCCCGTTTTGTCTGGCTGCTCATCGCGTGAACCCACATCATAAAGAATATTCATTACGGCTATCTCAACCGTCGGATCCTCATGAACGACTACACGCAAGCCATTATCCAGCGTAAATGCCTCATACCTTATCATAGGGGCCAAAAATAGTAAGAACGTTGGTCACAACATGAGGTTTATTTTGTGAAATTACCCCGGCGCAAAGGCGGCAGGTCTACGGAATACAATCTCCTGCAACTATGGATTTTAACCCAAAAGGCATTACAAAAGAACAATTGGTGGGACTCTATGTGGCCCTGTTGAAACCGCGCCTGATCGAAGAGAAAATGCTCATCCTCCTCCGGCAAAACAAGATCAGTAAATGGTTCAGCGGAATAGGACAAGAAGCCGTTGCAGTCGGTCTTACGGCAGCATTAAATGACGATGAGTACATCCTGCCCATGCACCGAAACCTTGGCGTTTTTACCGGGAGAAACGTTCCCTTGTTCCGGCTGTTTGCGCAATGGCAGGGTACGGTGAGCGGATTTACCAACGGCAGGGACAGATCCTTTCACTTCGGAACGCACGAGCACCATATTGTGGGCATGATCTCTCACCTGGGACCGCAGAATGGCATAGCTGCAGGTATTGCCCTGGCACACCGGCTCAAGGATGAGAAAAAAGTAACTGCGGTTTTCAACGGTGACGGGGCAACCAGCGAAGGGGACTTTCACGAGGCGGTAAACCTCGCTGCTGTATGGAACTTGCCCGTGATCTTTGTGATCGAAAACAATGGATACGGCCTGTCCACACCAAACCGGGAACAATTCAGATGCGGCAGTCTGGCAGACAAAGCACCAGGTTATGGCATTGAGGGCATTCAGGTTGACGGCAATAATATCCTGGATGTTTACAGTACCTGCTCAGAACTGGTAAGCCGGATGAGGCAGGAACCAAAGCCGGTCCTGTTTGAGTGCCTTACCTTTCGCATACGCGGACACGAGGAAGCATCGGGAATCCGGTATGTTCCCGCCGATCTGCTTGAAAAATGGAGTCGCAAAGATCCTATTGAGAACTATCAGTCATTCCTGATCAAAGAGAAAATAATTGACCGGAAATTTATCGATACTGTACGAAAAAAAATCGCGACGGAAATCGACAAAGCCATGGAGGCCTTTGGCGAACCATTTCCGGAGCCCGACACAGAAAAGGAACTTCAGGATGTCTTTGCTCCTGTTGTCAATAAGCCGGTAGAACCGGTACCTCATGAATTCCCGGTGATACGATTCATCGATGCGATCTCGGCCGGTCTGCGTCAATGCATGGAACGCTTTCCGGGACTTGTGTTGATGGGGCAGGACATTGCTGCCTATGGCGGAGTGTTTAAAGTTACGGAAGGCTTCCTGCAGCAATTTGGTGAGCAGAGAGTCCGGAACACGCCCTTGTGCGAAGCGGCCGTTGTGGGTGCCGGACTGGGCTTGTCAGTCTGCGGGATGAAAGCGATGATAGAGATGCAGTTTGCTGATTTTGTAACCGAAGGATTCAACCAGATTGTAAACAATCTCGCAAAGATTCACTGGCGTTGGGGACAGGCTGCGGACGTGGTGATCCGTATGCCCACGGGGGCAGGCACTGGCGCCGGTCCGTTCCATTCGCAAAGTAACGAAGCATGGTTTTTTCATACGCCGGGATTGAAGATCGTATACCCTTCGGATCCATACGATGCAAAGGGGCTATTGTGTGCCGCCATTGAAGACCCTAATCCCGTTCTTTTCTTCGAGCATAAGTATTTGTACCGCTCCCTTCGGGGGCCGGTCCCCGAAGATTATTATACGCTGGAGATTGGCAAGGCGAAAGTCGTTCGTGAAGGAAACGACCTTTCAATAATTACGTATGGCCTGGGTGTTCATTGGGCCACAGAGACTGTCGAAATCATAGGACACGTGAACGCAGAGATCATTGATCTGCGCACCCTGCTACCCTGGGACATGGAGGCAGTGGCCAGAACAGTAAAAAAGACAAACCGCGTACTTATTCTGCATGAAGACACGTTAACCGGTGGTGTAGGCGCCGAGATCGCCGCCTGGGTCAACGAGCATTGCTTCCGGTACCTGGACGCACCGGTTATGAGAGTGGCCAGTCTGGATACGCCGGTTCCGTTCGCCCCCCCTTTAGAGCAGAACTTCCTGCCAAAAGGGCGTTTGAAAGCTAAAATTGAAGAGTTGATGGATTTTTAGTAAATTAGCAGGTTATATACTATTATTTTTTTGAACTGGCGCAAAGATCATAATGCCCTTTTTGGTCGCTCGGTGAAATTGTATGTCCTTGCAATCCTTATTGTCTTGTTTGCCATTCCTGCATCCTCCCAGGACAGAGGTGGTGACAAGCCTGTAAGAAACAACGGTAAGGTTCGAGAAACCCGATTCAAATCCCGGAATAAGCAGGGTGACAGACCCCGAACGCGCGATGTCGCCGGACGCAGGGTGAGAACGAAAAACAAATCCTCTGTAAATCGTGCCAGCTATCCGTTACCCAAAATGGCCCGGGCTGCCAAGAACAGAAGGCAGGACGACCGTGCCGGAAGACCGGTAAGCCCGATTTACAGTTCACGGCCAAGAGATACTCAGAGACCCTGGAAGGATGGTATATACGGAAGGCGTATCCATGTAAGATCAGCGACCGGAAAGGCCCGCAACGTCTATTCCAACCAATCGCAACTTGCTTTGCTCCGGAGCATTCAGAAACCTCCGGGCGATCAGGGGAGAGGAAAGAAAAAAGTCATCCCCCGGTCTGCCTCACGTGCCTATTTGAGGCATTCAAGCATCAATCCCATCGCCCGGTTTTCGCGAAAACACAAACGCGGGGACCAGGCAATACTTACAGATCCCGCAGGAAGAAGACCGCGCGGAAAGAACTTTGAAACGCCAAGACCACCCGTTGTGAACGCTACAGACCCGTACAGGGGAAGGAAACGGGTGGGGGATCGTCCTTACAGGAGCCCGGGGGGAGGCGGAATCGTTTCCTCGGCTATAAAGACCCCCCGGGCATGGAAGGGGGATATTACAGGAAGAAGAATCCGCGGACAGAATTATCAGACGAAAGTCCGGACCGGAGGACAAATCCCCGGCCGCTTACAGGCATCCGATCCCCGCTTTGGTGACCGGAGGTTGCACGGTAAGCGAAAGGGGGTTGGATATAAGACCGCCACCATCTCGGGTGAAAAGAGACCCGGGAGGGCGCTTCCGGGCAAGATGCCCGGCATTGGCGCAAAAGGTATTACAGGACTGACCGTCAGGACCAGAAGCCAGAATCCGCTTACGCCCGGTCGGGCAGGAAAGAGCAGGAGCGGGAAGCTTTGGAACAACAGCGGCAACCCGCTGCCCGTACGGCAACCCGCTTCCGGAAGTCTGGGAGCCGGAACTTTTCAGGGCAACCTAAAGTGGCGCGAGCCCCTGAAACCCCGCATGGCAGGAAAAAGTAAAAGTGGCCAGCTCTGGAATAACCGGGAAAGCCCGCTACCCCGCAGACCGCCTACCTCTATAGACCAGCGGGCCGCAGCCTTCCAGGGGAATATGAAATTGAAACGGCCACTGACACCTAAAGAGGCGGGCAAGAGCAAAAGCGGTGAACTCTGGAACAACAATGGAATGCCCTTGGATGGCACTGCGCCACCGAGGGCCATACGAACACAGGCCCTGTTTCAGGGAAACATAAAGGGCGGCAGGCCAATGACTCCCCGCAATGCCGGAAAAAGCAAGAGCGGGGTACTCTGGAATAACAATGAAACGGCGATCAAATCCAAGCCTCCATCGGACATCACTGTCGCTGCTAACCGCTACAAGGGAAACGTGCGGCTGAGTCGGCTAAAGAGTGCCTACGTTAAAAATCCGAACGCATCGGCGTTGGCATTAAAAAAATCAAGACCGGAAAAGAATACGTTCGACGTGGATGAGATCCGCAGCCGCACCCGCGCATTCCATTATGTCAAGAATCCCAGCAGCGCATCCGGTGCGCTGAAAGTTCGCGAACCGGGTAAAGCATTTGTTCGGGCAACCGACTACCAGGGAAACATCCGGATGAAAAAATTTGACCTTTTTGGCAGACGGGATCTTCACCCTGATTCCCAGTTCGTAAAGACCAACAAGAATAATGTCAAAGGTGAGAAGGACGCGCTGACGGGCTTCAGGTTATGGTGGTCACGCACATTCAGGAAGAACGATGAGCAGCCCGAACACCTTAAAGACAAACCCGGGAAACCGCGATACGACAAGGGAGAGGAAGGCCTTTGGTACGACTGACCCAGATTCTCAATTTGAGATTAACCAATAGCAATTACTGTCCGTAGTCATTCCCATGCTTATCGGTGTTCGGGAACAAGGAAAGTTCTCGTATTTGCTGAATAACTTGCGGTTTGCTTTTACGTTTTGGTATTAAACTTTAACTTTAAGGAAGTCATTTCGCAATGTTGGCTAAAATCAGCGTATTTACCTGCGGCGCATTTCTTTCGGCGCTCTTTGTGCTTCCTGCGTTTTCACAAACACAGGACAGTTACGATTATCAATCCGAGTTCACCTGGGGGATCAACAAGAACACATCGGG
>DATBVZ010000299.1:0-5688 GCA_036515095.1 Cyclobacteriaceae bacterium
ATCGAGGTCATGAAGCAACCGGGCGGTCTCCCTGTTTAACGCTGAAAAATCGATAAGGCCAAATTTGGTTTTGGGTTGGTTGACCGGAAATATATTCTCAGCAAGACTAAGGTAGTCAACCAGGCTTTTCTCCTGGTACACGATGCTGATGCCCATAGCCTGCGCCTGCAGAACACTTTGAATTTGAACCTGCTCTCCATTCCAGAAAATCTTTCCTTCATCGGGCTGCATGTTTCCCGAAATGATATTCATCAACGTACTTTTGCCGGCACCGTTCTCACCGCAAAGGGCATGGACCTCTCCCGGTTTCACTTCGAGCGAGACCTTCCTGAGTGCTTTTACACCTGGAAACGACTTTGATATGTTCTCCAGAGCAAGCATCAGAAGTAAAATGGCTTCCCGGTTTCCGCAGATTGATACGCCGCCCAGACCAACTGCACTGTTTTGAAGTTGTCGTCACCCGTTGTTTCCGCTTGTCCTCCCAGCAACCCTTTCAGAATATCGCGGTTGCAATCAACGATGCTCGAATGAACTACCGCATACTCCGGATCCACCCAATTGTAAAGTTGTGGTTTTATTACGACGGCATCACTACCTCCCCGGGTCGTTGTTACCAATTCAAAATCATGGGTAAGGTGCAATGAGCCTCTCTCTCCTTCAATAAGTACCAACGTCTGGGGAAATGACTCCTTTGAAAGTATGGAGGCATACGACATTTCAACAAAGCACTGCGTGCCGTTCTGCATTTCCATCAACACGTTGGCCACGTCTTCGCCTTTTATTTCGGGGTTTACCCTTCCTGTAAGGCAGAAAAGGCCGCGTGCCTCACCGAACAGATACCGGCTGACATCCAGCACGTGTGATCCGATGTCCGTAATGATAAAATGATCAAGCTCCTTTAGAAACGGTTGATTCTCAAATACCGGGAAACCGGAACAAAAGGTAACCCTGGCCTTAAAGGGTTTACCTATGATTCCTGAGTCGAGGCTTTGCTTAAGCGCCCTGACAGGAGCCTGCCAGCGAAAGTTCTCATGAATGAACAGCTTTACTCCGTTTTCCCTGCATGCGAGCAACATTCCCCGCGCCTCTTCGAGACCGGGTGCCATGGGTTTCTGACAGATAACATCTACCTTATGTTGCGCAGCAATCTTCGTAAACCTGGCGTGCGTGTCGACATCGGTAATAATATCTACAAAATTGGGTTGCTCTTCTGCAATTAGTTTCTCAAAGTCATCATAGACACGCGGAATGCCAAATTTTGATCCCGCCGCTTCCGCCTTGTTGCGTGTGCGATTGTAAAGGGATGTGATTTGTACGCCCTCCAGTTCCTGCCAGGCGGGAATCTGGAAGTTAGACCAAAAGCCGGTTCCTGCTACTGCGCCTATTAGCATGATCAGAAGCCGTTGGGTTTGGAATAATTTTTCGAAGCATCGTCAAGGATCAATACCCAGTCGCTTCCTCTGCCTACAGCGGTGGGTGTGAATTCGCGGTCGCCGGAATTGTCAAAATCGCCGAGGGAAACAACGTGACCGTCTCTGGGATTAAACCACCAGCCTCTGATCGTTGACGCTTTAAGCTTCTCCATATTTACCGTGGTCTTGTCACCGTAAGGAATATATACCATCAGGAAATCCTTGTCGGAGGATACGGCGGCCATTTTATATTGCTGCCCTTCCGGATTTTCACCTTTCAGTACAGATTGATCCATAACGAGTTTTTGCCAGTCACGCTTTTCGAGCATTCTTTTCATGTACCCGACCTGAAACGAACCCGGATGGTCAAGGGCTTTTTGCCAGCGGGTTCTGGCATTGTTAACCGGCGTCCTTGACTCATCAAACATTTGCCAGATGTTGTGGTTGCCATACGTATGACCTGCCCCGCCGGAAAGCATATTCCAGTACGCAGCCTGACGGGTATCAAAGTCGTCCATCCAACCTTTCTCACGGGGGTTCCAGTCGTTGGGATGATCCTCATAGTTAGGTTCGCCATTGATGTGTGGCCGTGCCGGTGTTATGGTGTATGCCTTGATGTTTGCCTTGTAATCGGGATTGCCGACCTTGTGTCCGGTTTGCGACATGTGAAAATCGATCCAGTTGTCGCCAGCAAAGAAATCGTAAGAGCTGGATCCGCCCGTCGGGTGAAAGGTGATCAATTGCCTATCCTTAACCACACTTCTGATTCCTTCGGCCATTGATCTTATAATACTCAGGTGTGTTTCGTTCTGCGGAGTTCTGTCACCGCCTGCTACCCACACGATATCATCATTTGCATACCGTCTAGCTATCCATTCTCCAAATGGCCTTGCATTCCCGGGTGTGAATATTTCCGGACCGGTACCCCAACGGTCTTTGTACCACTTATCCCCCCAGGAGGGCAACAGCGCTACAATGAGTCCGAGCTTATTGGCTTCTTTTATGATATGATCTACGTGCCTGAAATACGCTTCATTGGGTTTTTCCGGATCGTTGTCGATCAATGGTTTGTCGCCGTTGGCATTGGGTGTGTTCAGACCATCCAGTTCGGCAAGGACAACTGCCTGAATGACCGTAAAACCTTTGGCAGCCCGGTTCTCCAGGTACATTTTAGCTTCCTCCCGGGTCAGCCGGTGAAAGAGTTCCCAGGCGGTGTCGCCAAGCCAGAAAAATGACATACCGTCTGTTGTCTGAAGATAGCGATGATCCGGACTTACTTTCAATTGACTGAAACTGCCGGTGCTGAGAATTGACAGAAGAAAGACAAGGGAAATAATTCGTATTGTGCTGTAGTGCATCATGGTTGAAAGCTGTTCGTCACTTATTTATGATATCCCTTACCTGCTCTTTAATATCCTCCATTTCGAATATCCTCTGCCAGTTATCCCTAAAGAGAATAGGTTTAGCCCTTTTGCTTATTTTATAGGCCGCATCCGAAAATGTGCCATTCACTTCCCTGAAGAGCACGGCAATCTGGATCCGCAGGTGACCCAGTACAAAGTCGCGGGCAGCGGCTTCAGGAACTCCCAGTTCAACTACGCGGTCATAACCTTCCTTAACTACCTCCATTGCGGTCTGGGCCAGCGTTTCTACCATTGCGGGTTCCAGTATCGCCATTTGCTCAAGGGTAATTCGATGGGTACTCTTGATCGGGCCGTACATGTCTGTCGCAATTTGTTCTCCGAGCTTATAATGTTCTTCCGTGCCGTGCATTAATGCCACAACAATGGACTGTTTGGCAGATACCCCACCGTAAAAATCACGAAATGCTTCTTCGGTGGGCTCCCAGTTAAACACCGAGGGGTGGCAAGGGTGTGCGATGACATAGCCCAGGTCATCGCGATGGTGGATGACACCGTCAAGCGGTGCGGCGGGATCCAGTGTCATTACCAATGCACCGGACCTCATCGTTGGAATAATTTCTCGGGATATTGCGCCTATGGCAACATCCGGTACGGCCAGAATGACAACATCAGCCTCGGGAATTGCTGATTGCTGATCACTTACCACCACATTTCTTTTCCTGAGATTTTGAATTCCTGATTCACTGATTTCCAGGTAATCCAATGCATACTGCGGGCATCTAATAAAGTTGTCCGTCAGACGGCAACCCATTTTGCCTCCTGCTCCTGTCAATACAATTTTTGTCATAGTATATATTTGGTAAGATACGATATGCTTTGTTCAACCCACCGAAGCTCCCTGGCAATGGTTTCCGCTATGGTATTTTCCTTGTTCATCCAGATTTCGAGGGTAGCTGTTTTGCACTTTGGTTGCTTACTGCATTCCTGCAGCAGCCAGGGAATGTCGAGGACTCCTTCTCCCGCGGCAGCGCCGCGAATGGTAAACCCCATCTTGTGAGCCACCCTGTCAATGGTAAAGTCTTTGACATGAAGATTTACAGTATGGGGGAGCAAGACGGGCAATACTTCAGCGATGCCCTCAGCGGCTCCCAGGGAATTTGCCGTGTCAAGACATATTCCCACCAGGGCAGGGTCTGTTTCCCTGATAATGTGTTCGAAAGTAGCGGCTTTGAAACGGTCGTGGTTTTCCAGCGCCAGGCATACTCCGGCCCTTTCGAAAGCCGGCAACAATTTTCGTATTGTACCGATCACCGTTTCCACATCCGGATGAAATCCCGCGTCATCAATTACAACACGAAGAAACGGGGATTGCAATTGCCGGGCAATCCGTAGATACCGCAGAATATGATCCGTCTCCAACCTCCGGGTACCCACTTCGATCTGAATTCGCTTGTCGCCTGCCAATTGCTGCAGCCGGGCGAGTGATTCAGGAGAAAGGTTGTGCAGCGGATAATTGTCGCCAAACTGGAGATTGCTGATCTGTTTCTCCGCTGCATAGTTCAGAAGCTCATTGTATGTCCACGGTTGAGGCGGTAAGAAATCCTTTATGCCAAAATTCCAGGGAAAGGTATATGTGCTCAGACCTAATCTCATGCAGTGCGATTACCAGTTGGTTGTTCCGTTGAAAAGCCCAACCCTAAAGAACAGGGACCCGTGATGAACTTTTTATCACAATCATACCATAGAATTGAACTATTTTATCATAATTTCGAGCAATTAGATAATAATCTGAAAAATATGGTCACATGTCGATACCTGTATACCGGTTAATAAACCCTCAGGCGAACCGGTGCTATGTCTTCAAATGGGAGCCTTTTGATCTGACCACACACTGGCATTATCATCCTGAGGTAGAATTGATCTACTTCATTGCGGGGAAGACCTCGGGTGTGATCGGGGAAGGGTTTCAGGAATTTAATGAAGGCGACCTGGTAATGCTGGGCGCCGATTTTCCGCATGTTTTGCAGGAGCATAAACCTTTTGCGCGTGAGCATCCCGGGAGCGATCCTTTCGGACTGATCATTCAGTTTACGGAGAACTTTCTGGGCGAAGACTTTTTCAAGATTCCTGAGTTGCTTCCGTTGAAACACTTGCTGAAGCGGGCAAGGAGGGGCATCATTTTTGGTGGATCTGTGGTCGATGCGTTATCGGATACATTGATGACCATGCACCGGTTGGATGACTCCCGAAAGCTGATCTGTTTACTGAGCATCCTTACCACGTTAGGCGCGACAAAAGACTATCGTTATCTCACGCCCAAGGATTATAGCTATGATCATGCCTTTGATGAGCAGCGGATGCAAACCATCAACGAATACGTGTACCGGAATTTCAAGGAGCCCATCAGAATCAACGACATTGCCACAATTGCCAACATGACTGTTACTTCCTTTTGCAGGTATTTCAAGAGCAGGACGCTCAGGACCTTTGTCCGGTTTCTGAATGAAGTAAGAATTTCTTATGCATGCCGGCTTCTGAACAACGGCAACTACACCATAACCGATGCCTGTTTTGAATCAGGGTTTAACAGCCTTTCGTATTTCAACAGGCAGTTCAAAGCCATCATGAAAATGGCTCCGCGAAAGTACCGGAACTGGAAGTATGAGGCGCTACGGTAATGTTGATGTGCCTGATGCCTCGTGTTGGCCTTATCCCGGGCAGGCAGGTTGGTGTAATAATCCAACACAAATTACCGATCATCCCTCTTCTTACTGATCACTCCCCTTCGCTCGTTATTGCTTTGTTACCAATGTCACCACTTGTCATTCAAGTGTTTGCTCCAGAAGCAGTGTCACGAACTGCAACAGGCATAACCGATTACCACTTACTGCTTGCTTGCTAATTACCGCTTA
>DATBVZ010000300.1:0-6455 GCA_036515095.1 Cyclobacteriaceae bacterium
ACTGGAATGCGGAGGGAACCATCGTTCCCCGGGAACAGATCCTTATCACCCACAACCGGAAGGAGCTGCGCGATCTGATGAGTGACTATGTAGCCATCGTGCGGTCAAACGAACGGTTAGCACGCGCCCTGAGGAGAACACGGGTCCTTTTTGAGGAAACAGAGCGCCTTTATCAGGAGGCAGTCTTGTCGCCGCAGTTATGCGAACTTCGCAACTTAATTACCATCGCCTACCTCATTACAAGAGACTCGCTGGACAAAAGGGAGAATAAAGGTACATTTTTCAACAAGGACCTGACACGCAAAAAGTCCTGATCAGGCAGATTAAATCATTTCCATAGTCAGGAAAACCGGCCCAAATTTGGAAACTTGAGAGGCCCGTGTGCCTGAACAATTGCCAATTTCGTGGGTTTGCACCCCCGGTATACGTTTTGCGCACCCATGTAAAATTGTAAACTTTGGCACCATATCATACACCTGTAAGGGTCCTCCTAAGCACAGCAACAAAATCTGTTCTACCCTGTGGATTCCCGGCCCTTTGGGCCCTGCGTAATTTTTTGCGCGCTCCAGTTCGTCAAACAGCATTGTTCCATAGGAGCATAGGGATCATAACTCCCACCAGTGTAGTGGGGCGCAACTTCCTGGGCGTAATTCTGACCTTATTCATGTTCGCGGGAAATTCAGTGTCCGCCCAAACCGGTCCGGGCGGTGTGGGAGATGCCGCTACGAATGTGTTGTGGCTTAGCGCCGATTATGGTGTTTACAGTGATGCGGGAACTACGCCGGCGGCGAATGGCAATAATGCACAGCAGTGGAATGACCGTTCCGGAAACGGAAAGCACGCTGTTGAAAGCAACAGTGCTAACAGGCCTGATTATCAGACCGGCCAGTTGAACGGATTGCCTGTAATCAGGTACACGGCTGCGAATGGTGATAGGTTGTTGTCTTCCGGTGTGACGACGGGCAATGCGGCTTCAGTGTGGGTCGTGGCAAGGTATACGAGTTTGCCATCAAGCAACCCGGGTCTTGTTCAGGGAGCCCCGGCTGGATTCTCTTTTGATAACAACCCCAATAATAAATCAATTGGTATGTGGGTTAGTAGTGTCAGTCCCTTTCAGGTTTGGGGCCGGGGTGTACAAACTGATAATACGCTAAGGGATATTCCCCAGGCCGTGAGTACAATCTCAAATACACCCTATGTCATAAGCAACATATATGGCACGAATTCGATTGACCAGTATCTCAACGGTGCCGCGGCCGGAAGCAACACATTGCACAATGGAACATTGAAGAATTGGTCCGAATTTGGCATCGGCTGTCAGGCAAGTGAATCCTGGAATGGTGATATCGCTGAGGTGATCGTGTTTAATACGGCATTGAACGCGGCGCAAAGGATTATCATAGACAATTACCTGGCTGCGAAGTATGGATTTTTACTGACCGCCAATGATATTTACAACGAGGATACGAATGGAAACTACGATTTTGATGTAGCAGGTATCGGCCGAGCGTCAGACGGAAGCCAGCATAGTGATGCACAGGGTAGTATTGTTCGCATAAGTGGTCCATCCTCCCTGGGAATCAACGATTTTTATTTTTGGGGTCACAATAACGGTTCAATGTCCCCAACCACAGCGGGCATACCTTCCGGAGTAACCGAGCGTCTCACTAGAATTTGGAGGGGATCAGAATTGAATAACGTAGGTAGCGTAGATGTGTCGTTTGACATGACGGGGTTCGGTCCGTTTGCCGCGTCTGATCTCAGGCTGCTGGTGGACACAGACAATGACAATTCATTCGTAGATGAAATCAATGGTGTAGGTATTATTTCGGGCGCCAGTGCAAGCGGTAATGTTTATACCTTCCAGAACGTGACGCAGCTGAACGACAACCGCCGCTTTACTATCGCGGTCGCGAATGTGACGCTCCCTGTTGAACTCCTGAATTTTGAGGCCCATGCAAATGATCGCACCGTAAATTTATCCTGGTCGACTGCATCGGAGACTAACAATGATATCTTTACCGTGGAACGCTCAGCAGATGGTCACAATTTTGATCTGGTGGCAAAGATTTCAGGTGCCGGTACCACCAATGAGAGAAGCGATTATGACCTGACCGACTCCAGGCCCTATGCCGGACGCTCTTACTATCGCCTTTCGCAGACCGATTTCGACGGTACGACAGAATATTTTCCGCTTGTAAGCGTTGAAATCGACATGCGTGAAGTCTCCTTCAGTGTCTATCCCAACCCCTCGGATGGCGAATTCAATGTACTGGTGAGCAACGTCGCCGAGGGTGAACCCATAAGCATTGCCGTCTTTGACCTTCAGGGTAATGAAGTATTCCCCGGTGCCCCGGTTACTTCCGATGGAATGGTCATCACCTCCTTTCGCGTTGCACCCGAACGCCAACTCCAACCCGGCTTGTACGTCGTAAAGATCAGCTATTCCGGCAAGCTATTTACAGAAAAGCTGGTGGTCAGATGATCAAGGTGATAACGTAAACACGTAAACACATAAGCACGTAAACACATTAATAATACCTCCCCATCATCGGGTGTTCCACGATGGCCCTTCGCAGCTCAAGCTGATCCACTACGCCCTGGTAAGCAAATACCTTCTTGCCACCCGGCTCAACCAGTAGGGTGTAAGGCAGCGCCCCATTCCAGTCGGGATCAACGGCTTCAATAAGCGTATAGTTATCCGTACCATCGTACAGGTAGTTGGTGACAGGAGAATGGCTCTTCTCGAGGAAAGCGAGTGCCTTGTCTTCATGCTCCGGCCTGTCGGCCGAGATGGATACGAACTCAAAGTCGCGGGCGCCATACATACGCTGCAGGAGCACCAGGTCAGGATACTCGGCGACACAAGGCGCGCACCAGGTAGCCCAGACGTTGATCAGCCTGAGTTTGCCGGAAGCGTTCGTAACCAGATCCCGGATACCTTGAGCGTCCAGCCTGGTGATGGTTACCGGCTTTGCATTCCAGTCGCTCTCCACCTTCTTGCCCCACTCATCGTGCCATCCCCATTTTACAGAACATCCAAATGCCTTGTTGACCGGGGTTTCAACTGAATTTCCTGCCAATACCGCATCGACGGCGATCCGCAAATCTTCCGCATTGGCGGTACCGGGCTTTTCCGTAGCGTCCAGCCTTCCGACATATTGAAGTTTGCGGTCCTTATCAAACACGAAGGCATGGGGTGTTGTTGCCGGTCCGTATTTTATAGCTACGCCCTGGTTATCTCCATCGTACAGGTAGGGAAAGTTATACCCTTTGTCGCGTGCCCGGATCTGCATTTCCTCATAGGTATCGTTGAGATCGGTGTAGCCGCATTCTTCAGGCAGGAGAGCCAGCGTACTGTTAGGCATGATGGCAACCACCGCCACGCCCTTTTCCTTGTAGTCATTAGTAAAGCGTATCAAACGGTCTTCATACGCCTGGGCGGTAGGACAATGGTTGCAGGTGAAGACGATAACAAGCGCCTCCGCATTATCGAAGTCGGCCAGACTATAGAATTTTCCGCTGACATCGGGAAGATTAAAATCCGGTGCAGGTTCACCCGGTTTCAGAATGGTTACTTCCTGCTCGGGTACCTTTTGCGGATCGGGAGTAAATGCAGCCTGAGTGACCGCCCCGGCCCCTTCCTCGTCTCCGGTTGTGTCAGTACGCGGCTGGCACGATCCAAGCAGAAGCACGATCAGGCATGAGATCAGGGCCGGCAGGCGGCAATTATAAATGAACAAAAACATATTCTGTTTGTTTTTCATACCTGGCCAAATTAACCTTCCCCAAAAATATAGTCCGGAATCCGTTATATTTTGAAAAATTACATCTATGGCTACACCCGACTTTAACATTCGCCAGGTCAGGATAGAACGCGTCGCCGCCTGGCTGTTTATTACCGGCCTGGTGGTGGCGTGCCTCATCTATTTTGCAACCTTCCTCCAGCCGCTGGTTCTGGCGGTCATGGTTTGGTATTTTATTTATGCGATGAAAGGCTATGGCAGGAGGCTCAAAATAAGGAAACGGAGCCTCCCGGAATGGGTGTTGACCACGCTTGCCTTCATCCTGATTGTCCTGATCACCTACGTCGTTATTGAGATTGTCACGTACAACCTTGAACTCATCATAGCACGGTCGCCTGAGTACATTGCCAATTCAAGGGATCTGCTGGAGAGCATTCAAACGGTTGAGCGGTTCGCGCGCATTCAGGAGCGCCTGATCGAACGCTTAGAGGAATTTGACTTCAGGCCATTGTTTACGGGATTACTGAACGGGTTATCCGGACTTGCCGGTAACCTGGTCATGATCATAATTTATGCGGGGTTTTTGATCGCTGAGCAGCGGACTTTCAGGAAAAAGCTGACGATTATAGCAAACACCTCCGAACGGGCCAGTGATTTCTTCACCATCCTCCGGCAGGTAAATGACGCTGTTCGAATCTATGTCATTGTCAAATCCCAGATGAGCCTCCTCACCGGACTCTTGTCATACTTCATACTGCTCATGTTCGACGTGGACTTTCCGATATTATGGGCATTCCTGATATTTCTGCTTAATTATATTCCCTATGTTGGATCGCTTGCGGCCACATTACTACCTGCGGCATTTGCCGTGTTCCAGTTTCAATCTTTTACCATTTTCATCTGGATCATGCTTGCCGTAGGCACTACCCAGATCGTGGTCGGGAATATCGTCGAGCCGCGGGTCATGGGCCGGACGCTGAACCTTAGTCCGCTGGGCACGCTCCTCGCCCTGGCATTCTGGGGGTTGATATGGGGTATACTTGGCATGATCATTTCAGTTCCCATTACCTCCATCCTCGTCATCATTGCGTCGCACATCCCAAGTATGCGGTTCCTTGCAATCTGGCTTTCCGAAACGGGTGAGTTGGATAACATTGAATCGGTTCGTCCGGCTTAGTCTGCCAATTGCAGCAAGTGCCTAAATCGGAGTTGCGCTTTGTGAAAAATTCTTTTTGCTCCTCTGGCTTTAGCTGTATATTGGATGGTATCTATTAACGCATCCGTGGGATGCAGTGTTTTCATACCTGATAACCTCACGGGGCAGGTTTTAACAATATGGAAAACGCTCCATCCATTGATGCCACAAGATCACCAAAACCTGCCTGCTCTGCGGAAGGCAAGCGCGAGGCAAGCGGGTACAAGATTCCAAATTCAAACAAATTAAAACGCTTTTGGTTATGAACAACAGGCAAGGGTATTTACTAACAGCATTACTGCTATCCATTGCGCCCGTATGCGCTTGGGCTCAGCAGAGTATCACCGACGACGAGCTACTCAAATTGTACAGCGAACTTCGTGTGGCCGATGTTTCTGATGGAATGGACATGGTAGGTCTGCGTGATGCAGGACTCATGGATCCCGGAATAGAGGCGCTCTGGAAGAATATTGATGACATGAGCCACATCTTCCGCGGCATTGCGGTAACTGCGCGGTATGTACCGACCAACAGAGTGCTAAAGAATCCGATGGCCAAGGAAGAATTTCAAAAATGGGAGGGCGAATGGTACTCCACGATTTCCACCGAGCCGTTTGTGGAATTCCTGAAACCGGGTTCCGTTGTGGTACTTGATGTGCAGGGCGATGGTGACACCGGATCGGTGGGATCATTCAACGGATTGTTTTGGGTAAGCAAGGGGGCTCTTGGAATTGTTTCCAACGGAGGCATCCGCGATACCGACGAACTCATAAAACAAAAGATACCGGTATACCTGGATTATATGAACAGAGGACGCGGCATCCGCCCCGGGAGAAATGAGATCGAGTCGGTCAACAAACCGGTAACTATCGGCAACGTGCTTATCAGACCCGGAGACGTTATCGTAGCCGATGGCGACGGCGTAGTGGTCGTACCCCGGGAGTATGCCAAACAGGTCGCGCTTTTTGCCAAGGAAATACTGGACAACGACAAGCAGGGACGGAGAAGCCTGTATGAACAACTGGGCATGCCGCTGGATAAGACGGTTGAGATCGATAAGTGAGGCCCTAAATTTTTGCAGCGATGCTTTTAGTCGGATCCATTTGCGAATAGGGATAAGCCCATTATCTTTAGTCGCACAGATTTGAACAAGTCCAATCCCGTAAGCCAATGGAAATAAATCAAAAGTCGGCCCTCGTGGCTCCGGGCAATGCCATACCCTTTATACTGGTCACGGCGCTGTTTTTCCTGTGGGGTGTACCCAATGCTTTCAATGATATACTGATAAAGCAATTCATGAAGTCGTTCGAGCTGAACAGATTTCAGGCCGGGCTGGTACAATTTGCGTTCTATATGGGCTATTTCCTGCTGGCACTGCCTGCCGCGTTGGTGATGAGGCGTTTTAGCTACAAGGCGGGCCTGGTGACAGGATTGTTCCTGTTCGGACTCGGCTGCTTTTTGTTTTACCCTGCAGCCCTTTCCGGCGCGTATGAGCAATTTCTTCTTGCGCTGTT
>DATBVZ010000301.1:0-12617 GCA_036515095.1 Cyclobacteriaceae bacterium
CCGGAGATAGCGGCAATGTCCCTGAATTTCCTTCGCGCCATTTCTGTAGAGTTAATGCTGGCCTGAATGTCCCTGGACAGATTTTCAACACCCAGGACGTTCGTTTCAACCGCCTCCTCTACGGGTATCGGCTGATCAGACAACAACTCAAACCCATAGTCGTTCATGGCAATTGAAAATGTGATGGGCTGAATCTGGGCTATCCGGTAGGCAACCAGCGCACCGAGCCCCTCGTGGACGAATCTCCCCTCGAAGGGATACATGAGCACATGGTACCCTTCTGTGCTTTTGAAGTATTCGATGAGAAACTTGTTCTTGTCGGGAAGCAGGGATCGCTCGCGTTGCAGGGCAAACAATGGCTCGAGGAATCGGAGTTCCTCATCATCAGCAGTGCCGTGCACTACCTGGTCCAGTTTCAGACGGATCATCTCGCTCAATTGCGACGACAGCGGCATCCTGCCTCCCTGCCAGGACGGGACCGCGCCGGACTTTCGGCTGGCCTTCCGCACGTGCACCTCCATCTCCCTGATGCGCACAAGCTCAAGGTTGCGGCCGGCAAACCAGAATACATCGCCCGGTTCAAGGCGTGAAATAAAATACTCTTCAATGGTACCAAGGTATTTGCCGGATAGGAATTTGACGTGCAGCTGGGTGTCTCCCACTATCGTTCCGATGGAAAGCCTGTGGCGCATGGCAATGGTCCGGTTGTCAACCCTATACACCCCGTTGGCAGGCAACAACTTCCGGTATTCATCGTAGGCCTGCAGCGAATCGCCGCCCGTAGTAAGGAAGTTCAGTATCCAATTCCATTCGTCATCACTGATGCTGGAATAACTGAAGGTTGAGCGAACCTCGCCGAATATTTCCTGCGGGGCAAATCCGTCCGACACTGCCAAAGTCATCAGATACTGTATCAGCACATCAAAAGAGCGCACGTAGGGTATTCGGTCTTCCACGATTTTGCGGTGAAAGGCTTCACGGAGTGCAGCGGCCTCCATCAACTCGAGAGAGTGTGTGGGGACAAAATAGATCCTGCTGAGGGCGCCCGGCTGGTGGCCACTGCGGCCTGCGCGCTGCAGGAAACGTGCCACGCCTTTCGGGCTGCCAATCTGGACTACCGTTTCTACAGGCCGGAAGTCTACGCCCAGATCAAGACTTGAAGTGCACACTACCGCCTTAAGTTTTCCCTGATGCAACTGGTCTTCTACCCAGCCGCGGATCTCATGACTGATGGAACCGTGATGCATCGCGATCTGTCCGGAAAGTTCAGGTGCATTGTCCAGCATTTTCTGATACCATATTTCAGCAAAGGATCGTGTATTGGTGAAGATCAGCGTGCTTGTACTCTTCCGGACGATCTCCGTAACCTGGCTAAGCAGGGTAATTCCAAGGTGACCGGCCCAGGGCATTCGCTCCACATCCTCGGGCATGACCGGGATAACCTCCACCCTTTTGTCAATTCCTGTTGCACGAATTACCTTGTGTTTCTCCTGATTGCCGCCCGTTCCCATCAGCACCTTCAGTGCCTCGTCCATATTTCCAATAGTCGCAGAAATACCCCAGATCCGCAGCGCCGGAGCGATCGCTTTGAGCCGGGATAGCGCCAGCTCGACCTGCACCCCCCGCTTTGAGCCGAGCAGTTCGTGCCATTCGTCCACGACGATCGCCCGGAGATTTCCAAGCACGTCCGGGTATCCCTTGCGGGCAAGCAACAGGTGCAGACTTTCGGGAGTGGTTATCAGTAAATGCGGCGGCTGGGAACGCTGCTTCTCCCGCTCCTGCGCGGGTGTGTCACCGGATCGGACAGCAACTTCCCATGATGCATCCAATGCCTGGGCAAGGCGTCTGGCTGACAATTCAATCTCACGGGTAAGCGCCCTTATCGGCGTGATCCATATTGCCTGAATCCCTTTCCGGCCGGACCTGACTCCACGCGATTGTTTCACGTAGTCGAGGAAAATGGGGATCATCAGCGCATAGGTCTTTCCGCTTCCTGTCGGAGCGTTAACCAGGCCGCTTTCTCCCTTGAAAAAGGATTCCCATGTCTCAAGCTGAAACGGGAAAGGTTCCCAGTCCTGCCGGCGAAACCACGCCCTCCCGATTTCCAGTTGATCGTTCACAAAAAACTTTCCGGATGAATGTTCTTAAGTAAGCAAAACAATTCCGGCTTTCAACTCCAAATGGTGAGTAAAAGTTTCAGGATGCATAGCGCTGTTCTGGCGCCTCAACCGCGGTCGGTTGCGACACGCCGGGCAGAATTTGAACCAAATGCCTGATTTATACGCCTGATCTGGATTTTACGATTGATTAAGTCCGAAAATATGCAATCTTGGAGACGAGAAATGATTGCCCGTATAGGTGATTTTACAAACCCCGGTTAATTACAGACGGAATGGAGCACGTGATTTTGGTCGACACAAATGACCGCGAAATCGGTACCATGGAAAAAATGGAAGCCCACCGGAAGGGTGCGCTCCACCGTGCGTTCTCCATCATGGTGTATAATTCACAGGGAGACGTTTTGCTGCAGAAACGTGCGAAGGGGAAATATCACAGTGGCGGGCTCTGGACCAACGCCTGCTGCAGCCATCCCCGGCCCGGTGACGCCATAGAGGAAGCTACACGAAAAAAGTTGATGGCCGAAATGGGCCTGGACATTCTGCCGGTTTATTCATTCAAGTTCATTTACAAGGCGAATGTGGATAACGGGCTTATCGAGCACGAGTTTGATCATGTATTTCTGGGTACCAGCGACAAATTTCCCGTTATCGACACGCAGGAGGTTGAAGAATGGAAATTTGTGCCAGCAGAAGACCTGCTTTCGGATGTTTTACGACGCCCCGGAAATTATACACCCTGGTTCAGGCTTATCCTTAACCGTCCGGAGTTCTTGAATTCAATTGTTCGAACAGAATAGTTTTCATTTCCTGAATATTTTTATCCATGATCTTTGCAAACTATCCCGCAGAACTTTTGCCCGAGCGCTTTTAACCCCATTACCGACTCTTGGATCCCAGACTTTATTACCTGCTTGTCGACTTGCTTTATCTCGGTTTGCCCCTGCTCCTCTGCTTTAGCGGTCCCGCGCCGTTCTATAAGAAATGGAGGTACCTGTGGATTTCGACGCTGGTAACGGGATTGTTTTTTACGATGTGGAGTGCCGCATTCACGGCCGGGGGCGTCTGGGAATTCAACACCGCCCGCGTAATCGGATGGTATGTCGGTAACCTTCCGGTTGAAGAAGTCTTATTCTATATCTGCATCCCATTTGCGGGCGTATTTATTTATCACACGTTGACGCATGTTATTGAGCGGGACTATATCTATTTTCATCATGAACTCATATCCAGTGCACTAAGCGTCCTTTTGATGGTCGTGGGGATTTACCACCTCGATAAGGCAGTTACCGGAGCAACTTTTCTGGGGCTGGGAATCTTCCTCGCTTTTCAAATGATTGTACTTAAGCCACGTTACATGAGCCGCTTTTATTTTGCAACCCCTTTTATCATCCTCCTCCTGTTGCCGGCTTACGCATTCCTTACGGGTGCATTCACTGTGCAGCTGGTGGTATGGCATGATGCCGGCGAAACACTGGATATAGACATCGGTACCCTGCCACTGGAGGCACTCGTCTATGGATGGTTCCTCATTCTCTCTAATGTTACACTGTTCGAATGGCTGAAAATGCGTGCAGGGGTGGAGTGAGTGGAGAGTCCAATCTTCCTCACTCGTACCGGAGCGCTTTCACGGGGTTGGCAGACGCGGTTTTCAGGGCCTGATAACCCACGGTCAGCCAGGCCACCAGGATCGCGGCAACACCGCTTAGTACGAAAATCCAGGGGCTGATGTCCGTCCTGTATGCAAATCCTGACAACCATTCATTCACAATCCACCAGGCCGCTGCGGCGCCGGGGACAAATGCCAGGATCACCAGCAGTGTAAATTCGCGTGAAAGCAAGACCACAAGACCGGACACGGTTGCGCCCATGGTTTTCCGTATCCCGATTTCCTTGGTCCTCTGCTCGCCTGTGAAAGCAGCAAGCGCAAAAAGTCCCAGGCCAGCCACAAAAATGGCCAATCCGGAAAGGATGCTGAAGATCCCGCTCATGCGCTGTTCCGCCCGGAATAATTCGTCAAAATCTTCATCAAGAAAGGTATACTCAAAGGGTTCTGTGGCGGCATAGTTCTTCCAGAGGGTTTCCACCTTGCCGATGAGTTCTGCAGGATTTCCTTCGTAGCGGATTGTGAGGTCCCCTCCCCACGTAGCGAAGCGGATAGCCAGGGGACGGATCTCCTCTCTGAGCGACTCGAAATTGAAATCTTTCATAACTCCGATTACTTTCAGCCTGACGGGCTTATCGTCGCCGTTGTACAGGATCTCCTCAGCAAGCGGGTTATCCATACCGAATTCCCTGACTGCAGCCTCATTCAAAATAATGGCCGTGGAATCAGAAGGAAAATCGCGGGAGAAGAACCTTCCCTGGGCAAGTTCAAGACGCAGGACGTCCGCATGATCGTAATCGGTGTAGTACTGACCCATAATGTGATCCTGATCCGAACCGGCTGACTTAAACACCGTGGTATTATTAACGCCGGGGAAGGTGCTGTTCGTAAAACTGGTCTTCGCTACTCCCGCATACTCGTTGATGGCGTTCCTGAATGCATCGCGGTTATTCTTCAATCGCCACGTACTATTAACAATCAATACGTTGTTCTTGTCCATACCCAGATTCCTGTCCTGCATGTATTTGAGTTGCAGGTATACCGAGGCCGTGAAAATGATGAGGAAAATGGATATACCGAACTGAAATACAACCAGGGCACTTCGGATACCCCTGGTTTTCATGCCCGCCCTGATCTTTCCTTTCAACACTTCAACGGCATTGAAAGAAGTGAGGTAGAACGCGGGGTAGCTGCCGGAGACAATTCCCACGAACAGGATCAGTAAAACAAATCCGCCTATGAAGTAGGGGTGTGTGAGTACCTGCATATCCAGCTGCTTGCCTGAAAGTTCGTTGAACGTTGGAAGCAACAGGTAGCTGACCAGGACGGAAAGCAGAACAGCAACACTGCTGTACAGAATGGACTCCGAAAGGAATTGCCCGATCATCTGGATACGCAATGATCCCAGCGCCTTACGCAACCCCACCTCCTTGGCCCTGCCGGCAGATCGTGCTGTCGCGAGGTTCATGAAGTTTATGCACGCAATTATGATTATGAAGAGGGCGACGGCGCTGAAGAAATAAACGTAGGTAACATTACCGGGAGGCTCAAGGCTATCGCGGGTTGTACCCCGGAGCCTGATATCTGTGATCTTTGTCGGGAAGAATCCATACACCCCTCCCTGTTGTTCCATCTGTTCGATGGTCATGCCCATAAATCGTTCAACCTCCGGGCCCACGTATTTTGTCACGAGATCCTTGAACCTGCTTTCGAGATTGGCAAGTGACCCGTTTTCATTCAATATGAAATAGGTATACAGGTAATTATTGAGCCATATATTATCCTGTAACCTGTCCACCGATGAGCTGGAAACCAGCATATTGAACCTTAGGTGAGAGTTTCCGGGACAGTTCTCTGCAATGCCTGTTACCTTGTACGCAACGGTATCGCCGATGATCATCAATTTTCCCAGGGCCGGCTCGTCGCCGAAATACTTGGCTGCCATCTCGCGGGTAAGGACGACCGATTGAGGATCGGTAAGGACGGTCTTCGGATCGCCCGATAGTAATTCAAAGGAAAAGAAATTAAAGAAATTCGAATCCGCATAGTACACGCGCTCCTCTGTAAACGCAAGCTCCCCGTATTTAACAACGGATCCCCAGAAGTCGGCAATCCGGGTGGAAGCCTCCACATCGGGAATTTCGTCTGCCATCGCCCGCCACAAAGGAGGGCACGTATTGGCCGTCCGTATATCCTGACCCCCGATCTTTCCATGAAGGCCCACCTGGTACATCCGGTCGGCACTGGCGTGGAATCGATCATAGCTGAGTTCATCGCTGACATAAAGAATGATCAGGATGCATGCCGTCACCCCTATGGTCATTCCAAGAATGTTGATGGCCGAGAAAAATTTATACTTCAGAATATTTCTGACGGCGACCTTAAAATAGTTCTTTAGCATATCCGATCGTTATGGATTTGTTTTTCCGCTCATTCATTTCTCAGGGTATTCACCGGATTCATGGATGCCGCGCTGAGCACCTTGTATCCGATCGTTGCTGCAGATATCAGGAACATGATAAACACGGAGAATAAAAATGCAAACATGGTAGTATCCTGATAATAACGCCAGATCGTGCTCATCAGCCAGCCTGTTAGCACATAGCTGAGTGCGCAGCCCAGCAGGGAAGCCACGGCCAGAATGATCACGAACTCGGTATTGACAATTCGTGTGATATTGGAAACCGATGCGCCCAGCACCTTGCGCACACCGATCTCCTTCATTCGCTTGATAATGTTGAGCGATACCAGCGTAAACAGGCCGGTGGCGGACAACATCATGGCAATCACGCCCAGGAAGGCAAACATCTTCACGAGGTTCGTATTCACTTCGGACACTTCGTGCAAGTCCGCTGCCAGCATCCTCCCGTTATAGAGCCGGTTTGGAAATACCTCTTTCCACCGGCTTTCCATGAACCCGTTGACTTTGGTAATTTTGTCTGCAGGCGCGCTAACAATAACGTGAGTATATTTTTCCGGCGAGGTATAGCGGATCATCATGGGTTCCATCTCTCGCCACAACCCGCGGGTGTATATGTCCCTGATCACGCCGATAACGTAAAGCTTTACGGAATCCCTCCAGATCAACTCTTTACCCAATGCTTTCTCCCAGCCGAAAGCGCCGGCCATTTTCTCCGTTATGATTACGGATTCGCTCCGGTCTGTCTCCGACTCCTTAATGAAATCACGGCCTTCTATCAACTCAAGGTCCATCGTTTTCAGGTAATCATCACCGACGTCAATAATGTCCACTTCAAGCTGTTTGGATTCCGACTTCAGGGAACCCCGGTAAGAGGAAGAAAAGATTCCGTTGGCTGACCCTGCTATGGAAACGATGTCCGGGTTTTGTTTCAATGCATTGCGATAGGTCTCAAACTCGCCACGGGTGTTTACATAGGCAATTATGGATCCCCTTATGTCAAACCCGAGGTCATAGTCGCGCTGGTAGTTGGCATTCTGAATGAAGGCGATCGCACTGACGATGGCTATGAGCGATATAGCATACTGCAGTGCCAGTAAGCTCTTCACGAAATAATTGGTACCCCCGAACCTCAACTTACCCTTAAGGATATTGACCGGTTCAAATTTGCTGATGTAGAAAGCAGGATAGCCGCCTGCTACCAGGGCAGTAAATACGAGTACTCCAATCAGGAACATCAGGAAATCCGGATTGTCGAGATAATGAGAAGTAAGTTTCATGTACTGCCACAGACCATTCCAGCCGGCAATAAGAAATTCAGCCAGCACCAATCCGGCCAGCAGTGCACAAAAGCAGATCAGCATGGTTTCGCCTATGAACTGCACGATCAATTGGCTGCGAACACTGCCCATGACCTTCCGTATACCAATCTCCTTCAGCCTCCCGGACGAGATAGCAATCGCGGTATTGGTAAGATTGAAGCACGCGATCAGAAGGATCAGTATGCCCATCATGGCAGATCCCGGCACCGCCGCCACAGGGGGAGCACCCCAGGTCCAGGTTTGGGTCTGTTCCGCCCGGTCGCGGAAAGCCATTTCCGGAAAATGATCCAAAACAAACTCACTGATCACGAAATCTTCCCTCACCCGGTTGTTGTTGGGCAAATAGGCCTGTAATTGCTTGTGCACCACGGGGAGTCTCGACGCATCCTTTATCATCACAAAGAGTGTACTGCTTGCAGTCCAGTCATCTTCCTTTATGTCCCTGAACTCATCAAAAAAGTTATCGAAGTTCATGTATGCGTTCCGAAAATGAAAGCTGGAGTTTTGGGGCTGCTCCCTGAATACACCGGCAATTCCTGCTTCCTTCAGCTCGCCTCCGATAACCTGAGTAATCGTCTTTCCGACAACATCGGTAGAGCCGAACAGCTTAACTGCCATCCTGTCGCTCACGAACACGCTGGATCTATCGTTGAGATCTTCCGGGTTGCCCGCTATAAAGTCAAACGAGAACATGCTGAAGAAACCCGAGTCAACATAGGCCAGCTCGGCAGAGAAAACATTGTCTCCCACCTTAAAGTCGGACCATGAATAATGGTATCGTGAGACATGGTTCACGTCTTCACTGTTTTGCATGACCGAGGCTCCCAGGGGAAACGGAACAGTTCCATACCGGGTAAGGTTGTTCTCAAATTCACGAACCGCGCTCACGCGGTACAGGCTTTCCCCGTTTTTGTGTAGCGCATTGAATCCGGCATCAAATTCGTATGTGAAATAGGCAACAATGCAGCAGGCGATAGCCACTCCCATTCCAACAATGTTGATGAGGATGAAGAGTTTATTCTTCATCATACTGCGGAAGGTTACAAAAAAGTAGTTTCTAATCATACAGGACGGATGAATTCAGCGGGGGGACAACCCTAAGACGCGTAACAAGGGGCCAGGGTTGCGCGTCGGAGAATATAATTATGATCTCAACACGTTAAAAGATCCTTACGCTTTGCCACTGCTGAGTCTTGGCAGTGAGGATTGAATACAACGCTTCCTTCCAGCAGTCAGGGCTGAAACGAAGTCACCCGAACCGGTGGAAAGTACCCGGGAGAAACGAGGGACCACACCGGCGTGATTACGAATGAACCTCGTCAACCTGCCTGCCATGCTGAAGGCTTGCGCGAGGCAGGCAGAAACGCCAGCACAGCAGTTCTTCGACAATGATCAGATATGGAAATGTTCCTTGATATTTTCGGTAACGACCTTCCCGTCGAAGAGGTTAACGATACGGTGTGCATAATTGGCATCGTAGGGCGAGTGGGTAACCATGATAATGGTAGTCCCTTCCTCATTCAGTTGCGAAAGCAATTTCATCACTTCTTCTCCATTGGCTGAATCCAGGTTACCGGTAGGTTCGTCGGCGAGGATCACTTTTGGTTTGGCTACGATCGCACGGGCAACCGCCACGCGTTGCTGCTGACCACCCGAGAGTTGTTGCGGAAAATGATTTCTGCGGTGCATGATATTCATCCGCTCCAGGACCTCTTCCACGCGTTGCTTCCTTTCTGAGGAGGGAACCTTCAAATAGAGCAGCGGCAGTTCCACATTTTCGAATACCGTAAGCTCGTCGATCAGGTTGAAGCTCTGGAAAACAAATCCAATGGATCCTTTCCGTAACTGGGCGCGTTGCCGTTCGGAGTACCGCGCTACTTCATGCTCACCAAAATAATACTCGCCCCCCGAAGGATTGTCAAGTAACCCGACGATGTTGAGCAACGTCGACTTGCCGCATCCCGACGGGCCCATGATGGCCACAAACTCACCTTCTTTGATCTCAAGGTTGATGCTGTTTAAGGCGGTGGTTTCAACTTCTTCAGTGGTATAAACTTTTTGCAGGTTATTAAGCTTGATCATGGCTATCAGAATTTAATTACAGATTGTATGTTGTGAAAGAGGTATAACTAGTTAACAATTTAATTCAGTACCAGCACTTCGTTGTTGCCGAAATTTTCGTAGGAGGACGTGATTACCCGGTCACCGGGTTCCAGACCCTCGAGTACTTCGTAGTTCTCGGTATTCTTGCGTCCAAGCTTAATATCCCTCCGGACTGCCTGTCCGGAACCGTCCAATACAAATACCCAGTTGCCGCCGGTATCCTTATAGAATCCACCTACAGGAAGGAGGAGTTCTTCCGACGATTGCCCCAATTCAATGCGCAGCCGCAGTGATTGTCCCCGTCGCAGGCCGGGCGGAGTTTCGCCCAGAAAATTCATGTCTACCTCAAAGCGGCCGGCCTGTATGGTCGGATAGATGTATGTGATTTCCAACTCATATTCGTTTCCGGCTACGGGCGCCGTTGCATGCAGGCCCTGTGATATCCTGGGCAGGTAGATTTCGTCGATCGGCACGCGGACTTTGTAGCTTCCAACCACATCAATCTGTCCCAGGCTTTCGCCCGGCGCCACGGACTGTCCCACTTCCAGCTGCGGGCGCGACAACTGCCCGTCAATCGGAGCGCGTATGATCAGGTTGTCCAATATCCTGCCTACTCCCTCAAGGCTGAGACTCATCCTTTCTTCCGCAGCGTTCAGTTCACGAAGTTGCCTTATCCGGGAAATCGAATCCAGGCGGTACGCCTCGTACGTGATCTTCCTTCTTTCCACATTATATAAATAATTGGCCTCCGTTTGTTCAAATTCCTGCTTTGATATGAGCTTTTTCTCGTAAAGCTGCTTTTGTCTTTCGTACTGGGGACCGTATATGGCCAGCTGATTATCGATCAAGGCAAGTTGACTTTGCTGGTCCAGATCGTTCCGCGTTATATTCAGGCGCGTATCACGGATGCGGGTAATGCTCTCATTGAACGATGCCTCCTGGCTTAGGACAGCCAGTTCGCGGTCCAGGTTGCTTAACTCCAGGATTACATCTCCCTTTTTCAGCATTTGCCCGCTCTCGGCGATAACCGCCTTTATCGCCCCGCCTTCAACCGCATCCAGGATGACCGTGCGGCTGGGCTCGACAATGCCCGTTTGGGGAATGAACTCCTGAAATACCCCCCGCTTTACCTCTGATATAGTGATTTTATCCGTTTCGACCTTCAGCCTGGAACGCCTGTCCGCAAACAAAACCTGGTACCCTACAAAACTTACGAAAAGCGCAATGCCCCCATAGGTGGCAATACGCTTCAGCGTCCACTTTTTCTTCTTGAGCTTTCTGTCCATTACAGATTGTTCCATAATTCTTTCTCCTCTGCGGGTATGATGGGTTCATTCCCGGTTGCAATGGTTACATTCAATGCCAATTAATGTGCCAAGCAGTTACCAGCCGTTATTTGGCAGTAATTGCCTATTTTTCCGTTCACCTTTGAACGGTATTGTCCGCAAGCGGACGATCATCCTATGCTGTCAAAGTTACAAAATTGTATTTTTGGGCAGAATTGGACACCAGGCGCTTTCGGTATAGCCTTTGCCCGGGGAGTGAGACAGGGTGGGGTGTGAACTGAAGGCCGGCGCGAGGCAGGAACATCAACACGTCGACCTGCCTGCTATTCTGAAGGCTTGCGCGAGGCAGGCGGGCACACCAATACTTTAAAACGTCAACACAGCAACACATTTAATGGAACTGAAGCACGGAAAAATTCTGATTGTGGACGACAACGAAGACCTGTTGAAAGCCGCGAAAATGCACTTGAAGAGGCATCTCGCCCAGGTTGATATTGAGAAAAATCCGGATGCTATTCCTTCGCTGATGGCCAATGAGGACTATGATGTGATTCTGCTGGACATGAATTTCACGAAAGACGTGAGCAGCGGCAGCGAAGGCTACTATTGGCTGGAAAAGATACTCCAACTGGACCCCTCTTCCGTGGTCGTGCTGATCACGGCATATGGTGATGTGCAGATGGCTGTGCGGGCGATCAAGGCGGGCGCAACCGATTTTGTATTAAAGCCCTGGGAAAACGAAAAACTCCTCGCCACCATCTATTCAGCTATGCGGCTTCGTGAAACCCGCGATGAGGTGGAAAATCTCAAGATAAAAAATCAGGAGATAAATCAGGCGCTCAATGAGCGCTACAGCGAGATCATAGGACAAAGCGCCGCCATGCAGCGGATCTTTCAAACCATTGACCGCGTCGCCCATACGGATGCCAATGTGCTCATACTCGGTGAGAATGGAACCGGGAAGGAACTTATTGCGCGGGCCATACACCGGCATTCCTCAAGGCAGCACGAAAACTTTGTCGGTGTCGACCTCGGGTCTATTACAGAGACACTCTTTGAAAGCGAACTCTTCGGGCACAAAAAGGGCTCGTTTACCGACGCCAAGGAGGACCGTGCAGGCCGGTTCGAACTGGCCAATGGAGGAACGCTCTTCCTTGATGAGATCGGGAATCTTTCCATGCCGCTGCAGGCAAAGCTATTAACCGTAATTCAGAACAGGAGGGTAAGCCGCGTAGGCTCCAACAAGGAAACGCAGATTGACATACGACTGATCTGTGCGACCAACATGCCGCTCTATGACATGGTAAAGGAGAACCGGTTCAGGCAGGATCTTCTGTACCGGATCAATACCATAGAAATTGAAGTACCCCCCCTTCGGGACCGTTTTGAAGACATCCCGACACTGGCCAGCCACTTTCTTAAGCATTATAACGCCAAATATAACAAGCACATTTCCAAACTCAGTGATGCCGCCATGACCCGCATGCACAAACATCCCTGGCCCGGCAACATCCGCGAACTTCAGCACGCCATTGAACGCGCTGTGATACTCAGCAATGGCAATATTCTTCAGCCTGAGGACTTTAATTTCGCGCCGGTTGCCGGAAAGGAAGACGGTCAGCTCAGCCTGGAACAATACAACCTGGAAGAAGTAGAGAAACTTTTGATCCGTAAAGTGCTGAAAAAATACAACGGAAACATCACCCAGGCAGCCTCCGAACTTGGCCTCACCCGGTCCTCCCTGTACAGAAGACTGGAGAAGCA
>DATBVZ010000302.1:0-4085 GCA_036515095.1 Cyclobacteriaceae bacterium
TTGGTTTATACAGATACCGCTGTCGTATTTCTTAGCGATTACGCTGGACTGGGAGCATTCGGGCGTATTCTGGGGCGTGTTTATTTCTGAGACTTCCGTGGGTCTGTTCACACTCTGGCTATTTAGCAGGGGAGGATGGAAAACATATAAAGTCTGATCACTCAAGGGGAATTGAACGGGGCAGATCAGAACTTTTCCCGCCCCTTGCCTTATACTGAATCGAAGGTCGCATCAGCCGAAAATCCCGATGGGTACATTTAGTGCCATTGTCCTTGCGGGAAACGATTACAATTGCCATTGCTCAGAGAAGTCAATTGGTTCTTTATCAGCATGATACGCATTGCAGCCCAATCGTAACGGATACCTTTGAGGGTAAACCCTGATCTTTCAAAATCCGGGAAATCAGGGATGTTTTTGAAAGGGACATGACCCACCTTTGTTTACCGATTAACAAAAGACCCTATGAGCGCTATTCGCATCAAAATCAACATGGTAAAGGGAGTCATAATGATCCTGCTGTTTATCGTTTTGGGACTTCATTCCATGATTTTCTAAAAGGCTCCGGCGCGTCCTCAGGATGTGAGTCCGACGAGAACACTGCCCGGAATGTGTTGCATGGGAAACAGGAGCGAGACAGGCAGGCCGGCCTTTTTATATTTGAAACCAGGAATTGGAAGCATTCCATAAAGGGAAAGGGCTTTCAAATTCAACACTGTGATTATCCCAACAGATCTCTTTTCTCCGGAACGGTTTATGTTCCTTTAAAGCCACCGAAACGGTGGCTTTTTTTGTGTTGGGGTACGTCCATGGCTTGCACTTGGCCGGAACTTCGCCAGCGTAGTGCCTTTCATACGGTCATCGAAATCCTTCCCTCTTTTGGAACTTCGGCGAGCGAAGTACTAAAGACAGCCTGATTTAGCTATTTCCATCGGGCTTTGCCCGAACGCTCGCGCCTGAGCTTCGTCCGACGCCATATCCGCTAGCCAGCGGAGACGGCTGTCAGCGTTGGCGAGCGCAGTCGACCTGACTGCACAATTTTCTAAATGATTTAAAGCGGCTTGTACGCATAGCTTAAAACCAATTGGGCCTGCCTTAAAGAAAACATTGGTGATATTCCTGTTCCTCGGATATGACCCGTGTTCCTGCCTTCAATTCCTCGATGCTCAATTCTTCGGGTAAAGTTCCTGGATCCCATATATGCAACCCAGGAGGAATCGAACTCAAATCTGCGTTTCAAAGCAATAGGAGCGTTTTGATCTAAACAGAAGGAAAACCGTATTTTTGAGTTATAAAAAGAAGTACTAAAGCATGGACAAATGTTCATTAATAAATAAGTGAGATGCTTAGATTTTACGAATTTGTCAGCAATCATCCAACCTTTAAAAAAATTGAGGTTGACGAATTGCTATTTACAACGTACGACTGCCCGATTGAAGGCGCTCCACTGGATTACTGGACCAAAGAAAATTACTTCGCATATATTGTAAGCGGGAGTGTTGTGTGGAAAACCCCGGAGCAGGAGATAACCGCAAAAGCAGGAGAAGCAGTTTTTGTTACTAAAGGACCACACCGGGTTTACAGAGCACCGGATGAAGATTTTTGTGCCCTGCTTATATTCATTCCCGATGAATTCATAAAAAAAGTTATCCAGAGGCATCATATCAACATTAAAAATGAGCGGTCAGGCAGACTCGCAGGGTCGATGTCAATTATTTCCATGAATCTGGATGAAATGCTTTCTGTTTATTTTGCGTCTGTATTGAATTATTTTTCACAGGCTGTTCCTCCATCAAAAAGTTTACTCAAAATCAGGTTTGAAGAACTAATCGTCAATATTTTGACCGGAACCGGAAACCGGTCCCTGGTGTCTTTCTTTGAAGATTTGTGCTTCGGCCGGAAGCGATCGATTGAGGCCATTATGGAGGCCAATTTTCCTTTTAACTTGAAAATGGAAGAGTTTGCACAACTCTGCGGAAGGAGTGCAGCCGGCTTTAAAAGGGATTTTGCAAAAACGTACAATAGCGCTCCGGGGAAATGGCTTAAAATGCGCAGGCTGAAATACGGAAAATTTTTATTGGAAACCACAGATCTGAATGTCAATCAGGTTTCCCTGGAAAGCGGTTTTGAAAATACCTCACATTTTATCAAATCGTTCAAAGAAATGTACCAATACCCACCATTGCATTTCAAAAAGACATTGGCAATAAAGTAGATCCGGCTTCCCGCTCAGGTTGAGCTTCACAACACATTTTTTGATCCCCTCAACCAATCCCGGTATTCGATGGGTCATTACGTTTGTATACCTGCTTTCCTGATTCTTTGTCTGGAAAGGAGAATAGAATTTAAAACGCAGGAGGATGAATTATGTGAGGACTCATCAAGTATACAACTACGGAGTTTAGCAAATAAAGTACGAATAGGAATAATGGCGATCTGATTTTTGCTGACAAAAGATAAAATTATGGAGACAAAAGTCAATATTCGGGGTGCATGCTGTTTGTGGGCCTTGGTTAGCTTTTTTAGCATTATTACCCTTTCCGGCTGTGCCCAGCCTGTAAAGCATGTTGATGATTACAATGCTGAAATTGTAATTTCCTGGAACCAAAAAATAATGGCGATAGCCGTAGCGGAGGACGGCCTCCTTACCCTAAAAGGGGTACGCACCGCTTCTATGATGCATATAGCCATGCACGATGCGCTAAATGCTATCGCACCAAAATATTCGCATTATGCCTTTAGGAGTAAGGAGTCCGCTGCCAATCCCATAGCGTCTGTAGCCCAGGCTGCCTATGAAGTAGCGATTAATCAATACCCTGACAAGCAGAAAGAACTGAACCAAGAACTCCACCTGTGGATGAGTAGCCTGAAAAATGATAAAAGCAAACAGGCCGGCATAGCTTTAGGCAAGGCGTCGGCGGCTTCCATACTCCAGAAACGATCAAACGATCGATGGAATGGTGAGGCCGATTATACCTGGCACCCGATTGCCCCGGGAGTTTACGCCGAATTTAACGAACACAGCGGAACGCCCGAAGGCTTCGTTTTCGGCGCCGGCTGGGCCGCAGCAAAGCCGTTTATGCTTAAAGAACCGTCACAATTCAGGTCTCCTTCCCCTCCGGGCATCGGCAGCGAGGAATACACCCGGGCATTTAACGAAGTGAAAGAAGCAGGCCGGTTTCAAAGTGATTCAAGAACTCAGGACCAGGCTCATATGGCCATGTGGTGGAAAGATTTTTGTGAGAACTCCCATAATCGCCTTGCCCGACACCTCGTTGCTGCTGAAAACTTAAATCTCTGGGATGGTGCCAGAACATTTGCCTTGTTAAACATGGCAATATATGATGCTTATGTAAATGTCTTTGACAATAAGTTGTTCTACAACCATTGGAGGCCATACACCGCTATACGGGGGGCCGCAAATGACGGTAACCCGAATACAGAACCGGAAATGGATTGGAACAACCTGCACAAACATACGTACGCATTTCCATCTTACCCCTCTGCGCATGGTTGTGCGAGTGCCGCTGCCATGACCACAATGGCCAATACACTGGGTGTGGGTAACGAATATAGCTTTACCATGACTACTGAGGAAGTTGACCGGGCCGGGCCGATGTCTGAAAAAGTCAAAATGGCTCCCCCCGCCCGTTCATTTGACAGTTTCTCGGATGCAGCATTAGAGGCTGCCATGTCCAGAGTATATTTGGGCATACACTTCCGGTACGATTCGGAAGAAGGATACAAATTGGGAAAGCAGGTTGGAGAATACGCTGTCCGGAATTTTCTTAATCCGTTACATTGACTTCCTAAACTCTCTTCAGTCCATTGGTAGTTTCTGCTGCAGGAAGACTCTCCATCCCGTCTCAGGAAGGGCTCTATCCTGCAGCATAGATGTGAGACAATGCCAGAAATTCAATCGGTTCATACAACGCATAGTGGTGATAACTTGCCGAAGTTATCGGATTCTAAAAAGTTGAAGGGAATTTAGTCGTCGATGGCGCAGCCCGCCTTCGCTCCTTAGGGAGCTACGGTGGACGCAGTCGGGGCGACTGGATTCGAACCAGTTTCGAGGATTTGAAATTGTC
>DATBVZ010000303.1:0-4740 GCA_036515095.1 Cyclobacteriaceae bacterium
GGTATTCCACACTGTAAATGAGAACAACTTCCTTTCTGTTTCTGCATACAATAGTTACGATGATTTCAAACTTTCCGGCGATTCAACATTTAGCTGGGGCACATTAAATATATCCTTTCACTGGGATCACATTTTTAATAAGAGATTTTCTTCTACCATGGCCGCATTTAACAGCAACTATTACAGTAGGATAGAAAGCGACGATGAAATTGAGGCCTTTATTTATGGCAACGAAATCAACACGACTGGCCTGAAATATGATTTGAATTTCACCAGGAATGATCATTTGAAGTCAGTGGGCGGCATTGAGTTCAATCATATCCTGATCGAGCCCGGTAAAATCAGGCCCAGTAACATCGATGCCAACGTTCCGCCTCAGGATATGAATGATCAGCGTGAAATAGAAGCCGCGTTATACTTTCAGGCGGATATCAGTCTGACCGATAAGCTGGCATTGTCTGCCGGCCTTCGATACTCGCATTTCTTACGTCTGGGGCCCGACGAAATCTATGTTTTTGATTTTGACAACATTAATGGCCGCTATCCGGAGGTAACTGATACGCTTTCCTACCGGGCAGGAAAGGTCTTTAAGCAATACAACGGATTTGAACCCCGGGTTTCGTTACGTTACTTGTTTGACGACAATGCCTCAATCAAAGCAAGCTACTACAGGGGTTATCAATATCTTCATCTGATTTCAAATACTGCGTCGGTAACACCTCAGGATTACTGGGTTGCCAGCGGCCCTTACCTGAAACCGGAAATAGGTGACCAGTTTTCTCTTGGTTTTTTTAAGAACTTCAGTAACAACATGTATGAATTTTCTGTTGAGGGATTTTATAAAGAAGTTAAAAATTCCGTGGATTATATTGAAGGGGCTGATATAACGCTTAATCCGGGTCTTGAAGCCGGACTGGCGCAGGGAAGAGGGCTTGCTTACGGTTTGGAAGTTCTTGCCAAAAAGGGCAGCGGAAGAATGAATGGGTGGATTTCGTACACCTACTCAAGAAGTCTGCGGAGCTTTAATTCAAGCAATGAATTCAGACTAATAAATGAAGGGGATTACTATCCATCCTCATACGACCAACCCCATAATCTTTCGCTCATTTTTAATTACCAGCTAGCTGAACGAACGGTGCTGTCGGCAAATTTTAAATACAGTACGGGTCGTCCGATAACTATTCCGATATCAAAATTCAGTTATGAGGCATATTTATCTGTGCTGAATTTTTCTGAGCGAAATGAATACCGCATTCCGGATTACCATCGTTTGGATCTTTCCATTACGTTTAAGGACCAGCCCAAAAGAAACAGACATTGGAGGGGTGAATGGATCATATCCATATTCAACATCTATGGCCGTAAAAATACCTACTCAATAATTTTCAATCGGTATGGCACAGCCAGCAAACTTTCCATTTTGGGAACTGCCTTTCCCTCATTGACGTATAATTTTAAGTTTTAAAATGGTCAGGCATGCACGTTTGATACTTGTTTATTTCTTCCTGCTTGGATGCGTCGATCCGATTGAATTTGTGGTAAATAACAACGAGCCGCACCTGGTGGTGGAAGGGTACATTTCAGACAAATCATACAATGAAACACTCCTATACCCCTCGGATGGGCGCTACTTCACGATTAAACTAAGTCTTACCAGTGACGTAACAAACGTACGATCGGTGCCAGTCAGCGGCGCCAGTGTCGATTTGATTGATGATCTTGGCGCTCAGCGGGATTATGTCGAAACGGGCAATGGAATGTATGCACTTGTTGATCCTGATTTTAGGGCGGTGGCGGGACGCAAATACAAGTTAAAAATCAGTTTAGCAGGGGATGCTGTTTATGAAAGTGCATGGGAATCCTTACCAGGCATTGTTGCTGATCCCATAAGCGAAATTGATTTCGACGAAGTGGAAAAACAGGTCTATAAGTACCAGGCTGACGAGAAGATTATTCAGACTGTCAAGGGGATCACCGGTTTCATTCAGCTGCCGGAGCACAATTCCGAGGAACCGGTCTATTACCGGTGGGACTTGATTCCGCACTGGATTTTTATTGCACCGCTGCCCCCCGCATTCTCACCAACAAAAAAGTGTTGGGCCACGAGTCCATTTTATCTTTCCGATTATGTATTGCAGGAAGACTATGGCGGGGGATACAGGAAAATACTTTTTTTTATGGAGATAGACCAAAATGAACGGATTTACGAAGATTTTTCTTTGTTGATCAGACAAAAGGTTTTGTCCAGGGAGTATTATTTTTTTCTGAAAGAAATGCAGGAGCAAAACCCTGACGCCCTGCGGTCTGACAAACCACCTTTCAATTTGCAGACAAACCTCACGGCGCTGGATAACAAAAAAAAAGTGATTGGGTATTTTGCTGTGGTTAGCGAAAAGGCCAGGCGATGGTATTTCAACCGGTGGGACCTTTCCTATCCTGTAGCGGATAAACTCTTAAGCTCCTGTAAGGGGCCTCCGCCCTTCGTGCCTCCTCCCGGATGCATGAGTTGCCTGGAATATACAAACGGTGTGGCCTCCAATACCGAGCCGGCCTGGTGGAGAGAATAGCTCTGGTCGCTTACCTTCAACACGATCTGGAGAAGCATTACCCCTGGTCCTGGTTTAGTGGATTTGTACAGCAAATCGGGACGTGCCCTAAAATATAAAACTCAACTTATGATCTGGTTAAGTCAGGGAAAGGAACCAGTCATAAATGATAATAAAACAAACTCAAACCAAGATTCGGTATGGCAACCGAACCAAGATTTTGACACAAGCACGACAAAAATAGAAGAGGCTGGCCCGGGGTCAGGCACAGCCTCTTTTTTACCGTCATATCACCGCCAATTACTCATTGGCATCATACATATCCCAGAATATCTTCGTTGTCATTTCATCGCCACCAACGGCGTCCGCTGCCTCGGTGTAGTTCGCAGGATTTAATGTTTGTTCCTCAATCGGGAAAGTAAACCGCGTAGGAATGTCCATCACCGAAGTCCAGTTTTCGGGAACGTTAAATACCGGATAATCCAGCCTCCTCCAAGTGGTCCATGCTTCCAGGCCTTTGGTGTAGTTGGCTATCCAGGATTGTGTACCTATCTTTTCTCTCCATCCATCGGCTGAAGCGTCCGGGGCGGTTGCATAGTTCACGCTGGGCTGGGCCAGGTAAATGACGGCTTCAGCCTGCGTTCCACCCCACTCGATGATCGAGTTGGTAATGCCCATATTGTAGTATTCCGCTGCAGTGAGCGGCACACTGAAACCTCGTTCGGCAGCCTCCGCCAAATAGAACAGCAATTCGGTATAGGTCATCATGAATCCATGGAAATCCGGTGCTAGTATAGCATCATTGATATGGGAATAATTGCCGTAGGAATTGGAATAACCATACTCACCTCCAACGTATTCACCATTAAACTCCGTGAAGTAAAAGGCTCTTCTCGGGTCATTGAGGGAATTCATCTTGTCTACAATTGTATTTGCTACAACATAGTCCTTTCTTCCCGTAGCCACAATCTCCTCGTACAAAGGATTCTGATTGGGACGGGCCGACAAATACGGCATCATACAATCATCGGCTGACGATTCGAATGCCCCGGCTACGCCAGACTCAACCGTTGATTTGGCCAGAGCCGGATTCGCATCGGCAAGCGCTATGCCCAGTTTCACCTTCAGGGTGTTTCCGAATTTTATCCAGGACGCTACATCACCGCCGTAAAACAAATCCGCGGATCCGAAACTGCCTTCATTCGGATCAAGCTTCGACAATGCGGCATCAATTCTCGCGATCAGGTCAGCATAAATGGCAGCCCCATCGTCATACTTAGGGTATACATTGCCGATGTCCAGCGATTCAAAATAGGGCACCATGCCAAATACGTCCACCAACTGGCCAAAAGCATACACCTTCAGAAGTTCAATGATCGCCAACCGGTTCTCTATTGTCGGTACCTCAGTCGGACCGGTTTCCTCGGGAATAAGTTTTGCTGCTTCATCCAGATCCCGCAAGCTTTCCCGGATCATGTACCGATAGATCTGCTTGGGAATATTTCTGGTCACCAGATCATAATTCGATTCATCGATGTAAGTCGTCTCAGTCCAATACTGCGCGACAAGCTTGTAAATGTTCTGGTTGACGTTCGTCTGGTTCACCTGGTCCGCCAATTCTTTCTGGCCGTTGGTGAACAATGAGTTACCCGACGCCGTCGCCGGATTCTTCTGATCTGTATTGAAATCCTCAAATTTGTCAGTACAGCCGACAAAGATGGCAGTCAATAACAAGTAAATTATATATATCCTTTTCATGATTTGACTCTTAGAACTTAACATTTAACGTAAATCCGTAATTCCTGGTCATTGGCATTACACCACTTTGCCAGCCCTGGACGTTGCCACCGGCCTGGGTGGCTTCAGGATCAGCGTGAGGCAGGTTCTTGGATATGATCCACAGGTTCGATCCGACGAAGCTAAGCGAAGCGGCCCGGACCGGTGTCCTGGCAAGAAGGTCACCGGGCAGGTTATAGGTAAGCACAACCTCCCTGAGCTTTACGTAAGATGCATCGTAAACAAACCTTGCATTAGGACTAACAGCCCAGCCATCAGCCGTGTAACGGTCACCTTCCACCCTGGTGGCATTGGGGGATCCGTCTTCATAAACACCCGGATTCAGGATTCCGCCACCTTCAGCTACCAGGCTGCGTTTAGGATTGCCCAGTTCATTCAGTCCGGCAGTTTCAGCGTA
>DATBVZ010000304.1:0-3240 GCA_036515095.1 Cyclobacteriaceae bacterium
GCTTCACTTCGTGCCTTCGCGATAATTTCCTTCTTTCGCGCTTCAAGCTCACCCGACAACGTTGTGTATTTTTCCAGTGTCCGGCTTAGTTCTGCCTCGTGCTTTTCCATCGCCCTTACCCTCGCCCTCAATTCCTGTTGCTCCCTTTCCAGTTCCCGCACGAGCGACTCAAACCCGGCGAGCTCCTTGCCTACCAGCTTTGCCGCTTCCTCCAGCGTCTCCCGGGGTAATCCTGTCTTGCGGGCGATCTCGATCGCAAAAGAACTGCCCGGCTTCCCGATATCCAGGATGTACAGTGGCATCATGTTTCTCTCATCAAAGCGCATGGCCGCGTTACGGATGCCTTCGTGCCGGCCGGCAAATACTTTCAGGTTGTAGTAGTGCGTAGTTGCTGCCCCCCATACCTTTTTTTGCAGGAGCGAACTCAGTACGGCCTCCGCAATTGCGCCCCCAAAATTCGGATCGGTGCCTGATCCAAGTTCGTCAATCAGCACCATTGACCGGCCATCGGCTTTGCGGATAAACGTATTCATGTTCCGGAGGTGACTGCTATACGTGCTGAGATCATTCTCAATGGATTGTTCATCTCCAATATCAAGAAACAGGTTATCGAATATCCCCATTAGCGAGCGTGATGACGCGGGAACCAGCAGTCCGCATTGCAGCATGTACTGAAGGAGTCCTACTGTTTTCAGGCAAACCGATTTCCCGCCGGCATTTGGTCCACTGACCAACAACATTCGATTAGCATCGTCGAGATCAATATCCAGCGGAACCACATCGCGTTTTCCTTTACTGCTTACGTACAGCAACGGATGCCTGGCTTGCCGTAAAGCCAGGGTTGGTTCGGGTTGCACCTGTGGCATGTCGGCCTGAACCGAAACGGCAAACCGTGCCTTCGCACGGATAAAGTCAACCTCTGCAAGAAATTCAAAGGCGTGTGTGAGCTCGCGATAGTGCTTCCGGATATCATCCGTGATTGCCTTCAGGATCCGGATCACCTCGCGCTTCTCGGCATGCTCGTACTCCCTGATCTCGTTGTTGGCGTCCAACATCTCCGCAGGCTCCATGAAGACAGTCTGCCCGGTAGCCGATTCATCCAGTATGAATCCGCGGATCTTTCTTTTGTGTTCTGCAATGACCGGTATGACGATCCTTCCTTCGCGAATAGTTGGCAACGCTCCTTCCGGCACCCATTTTTCGCTAACTGCTTTCGCAAAGATCTGGTCCGATAGTTTCCGGAGCCTTGCCTGTTCCTCACGGAGTCGCCGGCGTATTCGTTGAAGCTCGGCGCTCGCCTGATCCTTCACCAATGCCCGGTCGTCAATCCTTGCATTGATCAGTTCAACGATATGGTCACTTGCCGGGACCGGTTCGGCAATCGAGAATAGTGTCGGGTATGCATCGTTGTTCTGTTGGAAAAAATGCCGGCAAGATCGTATCGTTTCAAGAGACCGGGCAAGGTCAAGGAGGTCGCGTTCGTCAAGGTAGTTTCCTTCAGGGTATATTTTGGCAAACCATTCGGCAGGATCATAAAAGTGTTGTGAAGGGAAAGAATCGCCTTTGTTAAGGATCAGCCTGAACTCAAGCGTCTGTTTCAGCAAGGTGAGCAGGTCCGAATGATCGGTCACAAACCGCATGCCCTCAACCCGGGCGGCCGAAGCGGGTGATGAGCAATATGCAATCAAGTCCTCCCGGATCTGGTTAAATCCCAGCTTTTGCTCCAACTCATCCGGATAGATCATTCTTATTCAACCGGTAAGGAGTACCGTTGCTCTTCCAAATTCAGGGAATCAACCAGCGTAGCGTAGACCTGTTCCCACTCATCGGGGTGCTGCACATAATAGTCAAACGATCGCCTGAATGTCATTTCGTCAATTTCAAGCTGGTCAAAGATCTTACCTTCGAGGCGTTGGAAGAATTTCCGGGAAGAATCGGGTTTAAGTCCGAACCTGCTCACGTGTTCTTCAGCGATATACAATGCCTTGAGCGCTTTCACCATTTCCGCTTGTGTGAGCACATCCCCTGACGGCGCGTCTTTCCCGCAGGATATGCAGACCGTCAACACGAGCATGGATATCTGTAAATACTTCATATCCAGTCCTTTGCCGTTTAACCCAATCAATTGCAACAGTCTTTCATCCGAAGAGCAAAATAATCATAATTGTTCTATTTTTGGCGTTTATGTTAGTACGGTTGCCTGAGGCAACCGAATCCTGTTCGTGACGAAATGAAGGACCTGATCAAGAAACTGCGTAAATACGAAATACAGATCCGAAAGGCCATCAACAGCCAGATGCAGGGCGACTTTCGCTCGGTTTTCAAGGGTACCGGACTGGAATTCGACGATGTACGCCCCTATCAATACGGCGACGATGTCCGGACAATAGACTGGAACGTGTCCGCCAAGGGCCATGGCACGTTTGTAAAGACATTCCGGGAGGAAAAGGAACAAACCGTTTTCTTCATTCTGGATGTAAGCGCGTCGGAGGACATCGGCAGCCCCGGCAAGACAAAAGCGGATGTCGGAAAGGAGATCTGTGGCGTGCTGGCACTTTCGGCCGTGAAGGAATCAAGTCACGTGGGATTGATCTGCTTTTCGGATCAGAAGGAAAAGTACCTGAAACCCACCAAAGGTTCCGCGCAGGCCTATCAGATCATTTACGCATTGATAAATCTTAAGCCCCGCTCACTCAAGACCAATCTCTCCAGAGCGCTGGCTTTTACACTTAACACCATAAAACGAAGGAGTGTAGTTATTCTGATCTCCGATTTTATCGACGACGAGAGCTATTACAAGAACCTGAAGGCCCTCGCCCGGCGTCATGACCTCGTCATTATCCATATCAGCGACAAACGCGAAACCAACTTACCGAAGCTCGGCATTGTGCCTATCGTAGACAAGGAAACAAGAAAGACCCTTTGGATAAATACGTCATTCGGGAATTTCCGGCACCTGATAAGCAGCAGGCTCGTCAATAGGACAGAGACCCTGGAAAAATTCTGCCGCAAGCATCAGATTAATTTTATTTCCCTTGATACCGACGAGGACTATGTGCCTAAACTTCTGCGGTTATTCAGGATCAGGAATAAATCAGCAAAAGCCTCCTGAATGGAAAGCCAAACAAACAGCATGGCACACCGGTTATCCGCTTGGTTTATCTCCTTCGTCTGCATCATCCCGGTTGCGCACGGACAGGAACTCGCAATAACCGGAAGATTTGTGAGGGACAGCGTTAA
>DATBVZ010000305.1:0-3826 GCA_036515095.1 Cyclobacteriaceae bacterium
CGACAACTACCTGAAATCTCACCCGGCACCCGAAGATGTGGAATATTACCTGTGCGGTCCGCCTTTGATGAACGCAGCTGTTCTTAAAATGCTGGACGATCTTGGCATCCCCAAGGACAATGTCCGCTTCGACGATTTCGGAGGATAAGCGTGAACGTGCAAAATGCCTCGAGACGAGGGCTTTTTGGTTATCCCTTCCCAAAACCTGTTGATATCCGGAGCGTGTCCAAACAGGCACATAACCATTTGCGGAATGAACAAAGCGCGGCTTATTAATTGAACTCTTCTTGCGCTCCTTTTGACCGCCAGCCAATGCCGGGACGAGACGGCTATACCTGCCCCGACCTTGCCCAAAAGGCCATTTTTACGCGGATTATCCGGCAAACCCAGACCTCCTGCTTCGTGGAATTGTCGTTTTATTTCTTATCTTGCAATACCCAACGCAGTAACCTGCAGTGAAAAGGCTATTCTCCATATTCTTTTTGCTTCTCTTTCTCTTCAACATAGGAGGCTACTACTTTGTATTTGTTGGGTTGCAATACAAGGCTTCCCGGGAGTTTTCGGAACGACTGGATAATAACGAGTACAACGAGGAGGAGACTTACCTTTTTAAGTTACCCTTAACGCTTCCATACCAGATCACCGAAAACGGCTACGAACGTGTTTCCGGATTGATTGAACACCAGGGGAATTTCTACAGACTGGTAAAACAAAAGCTGGAAAACGATACGTTATATGTTATCTGCATCAGGGACAATACGCAGAAACAACTGGCCGGGGAACTCTCAAAATTTGCAAAGCTTTCCAACGACATACCCGTCACCCAGACAAGTAAACCAGGTGATGGGAATTCAACTAATCTTTTGTCCAGGCTGAGTAAGGATTTCAACGTCAATAAAATCCTCGAAGTACTCAGCCCGCAATCTTCCTATGTTAAAGCATTCTACGCATCCGTTGAAATTCCTCTTGTAGGCAGGGATCAGAAGGTGCCCACTCCTCCACCCAAGTCGCCGGTGGGTTAATATTGGATCTATAGTTAGGTAATCTCATTCTCCCGGTGGCAGCCCATGCGCTATTGCCGGGTTCCATTTATTCTTCAACCTGTTCTTTTCTAAACCTTGTTATTTATGAAAATAAATCTATACCTATTACTGATACTGGCTGGAATGACTGCCGCATCGGGTAAGCTCCTCGCACAGGGTTGTGTCGCGGTCAGGAATATGGCTTCTCCGTGTGCCGTTACCTTCGACAGCCTGATGCAAAAAAGTTCGTGGCAGCTCAGCGCCAACTTCCGCTATTTCCATTCGTACAAACATTTCCGGGGGAGTCATGAGGAGAAGGAGCGTGTGGAAGAGGGCTCTGAGGTCATTAACAACGACCACTCCCTGATACTTGGCGCATCGTACAGACTCAACTACCGGTGGAGTTTTTCGGCTGTCGCGCCCCTTATATACATAAACCGTTCGTCTTTGTATGAGCACGACAGGGAGAACCGCTACCAGACAAGTTCACATGGACTCGGAGACGTAAGACTGTCGGCCTATTACTCGGTAATTCCACAAACTGAAAAGGGTAACCTTACGGTTGGCTTTGGGTTTAAGCTGCCAACGGGCAACTACAATTACAAGGACTACTTCCACAGGCCCGAGGGTCTTGAGTTACGACCGGTAGACCAATCGATCCAGCCGGGTGACGGCGGCTTTGGCATCACCACTGAGTTTGAGTTCAACCAACGGGTCTCCAGGAATATCTATGGGTACCTGACAGGGTTCTACCTGATCAATCCAAGAAACACCAACGGTACCTTGCGGGGATCAAATCTGACCAGCGGAATACCCCTCTCCAATGAAATGTCAGTCACCGATCAATTCCTGTTCCGCGCAGGGGGAAGGTATCTTATCAACAAACTGCAAATCGGACTGGGAGCACGTTATGAAGGAATTCCCGTAGAAGACCTCATTGGCGACAGTGATGGATTCCGCAGGCCCGGCTACATTATCTCCATCGAGCCCTCTGCTATATACACACTCAATAGCAAGCACGCATTTGGCTTTAACCTGCCTGTTGCCCTGTACAGGAACAGAACCCAAAGCGTTATCGACAGGCAGAGAACTGAAATCACGGGTGAGTATGCTCATGGCGATGCGGCTTTCGCCGATTGGCTCGTATCGGTGTTTTATGTGTTTAACCTGTAACCAGCCCATTCAAAAGGAGAGAGGGGAATCGTTTCCCCCCTCTTCAACCTAAAATAAACCACCCTAAAAAAATCGTTACCCTTTTTATGCGGTAAGCCCAGGGATTTCGAGATTTACTGTGGTGCCTACGCCTTCCCTGGAATTAATCTTTATGGAGCCATTGAGTTTCTCAATGGCTTCTTTTACGATGTATAATCCGAGCCCGGAACCATGACCATCGTCGGTTGCACGGTAAAACATTTTGTAAACGTGGGCCAGGTGTTCTTTGGCGATTCCTTTTCCGTTGTCTTCAATAGCCAACCTTGCCTTTTCACCGTCCACGCTGACCTTTACTTTGATCACCGGGTCTTTGCCGTTTCGATAACGAATTGAATTTGAAATAATGTTGTTCAGGATCACCTTCAAGCGCCATCGATCGCTGTAAAAGGGTTTGTCCTGTTCTACGGAAATTATTCGTTCCACATTCTTTTCATTCGGGGTCGCAAACCGCAGATGGTTGAATGCCTCGTCGATCAGTGGTTCAAAAAATATTTCCTCCCTTCGCACATCCAGCCTTGAATTCCGCGATTGATCGAGAATTTCTTTGATAAAATGGTCCTGCTGAAGTGCGCTGCTATTGATCATGTCCAGGTAGGTGTTCTTCATTTTCGAATCACGGTCTTTCCTGGCCAGATTGATCAGTCCCAGCACAGAAGCAATCGGTGCCCTTAAATCGTGCGAAACGCTGTAAACAAAGTTGTCAAGCTCCGTGTTGCGCTTGCTCAGTTCGTGGTTGGTCTTCCTCAGCTTTTCTTCGGCAAGACGGCGCGTTCTGATCTCTTCATTCAGTTCCTTGGTGCGGTCCTGTACGATGGCTTCGAGGTTGCCGTTAAACAATTGAAGTTCGCGCTGGACTGTCAGACGTTCCCTGACCGTCGCCGACAAAATAATCGTCGAAATGCTGATCACGCCAATAAAGATCTGCAGCAAGAGCATGGAGTGAGTTGATTCATGCAATACGAACGGACCCGATTCATGAACCGTCAAATAGATTGAAAACAGGGCCGCACCCAACACGCCGGTGATGGCAACGATCAGGTCAAACCGGAATGCCAGCCACAGAAGAAACGGAAGTATCAGGAAAGGCAGGGCACGCTCCATTGTTTCGGCCAGGTAGTCAAGCTGCAAAAGCGCATAGATTCCTGTAATACCCAAAACAAAGATGGCAATCTCGATACCCTTCTCCAGATTGAATGTAATTCGGCGCCCCCTGGCTACCGCTAACACAAAGGGGGTGAACAATAATATGCCTACGACGTTGCCAACCCACCACGAAAGGCAGGACTGGATGATCATCGCTTCGGATATCAATTCAAAGAACAACAGGCTATAGCTGCCGATGCAGGCCCCGACCATGCACATGAGCAATGTCACGAACAAAAAACGAAAGGCATTCCGCGCATTCTTGAAGGGATAGTCATCCTGTATCCAATGCCTTACCAGGTAGTTACCAATAAGAGCTTCCAGCGTATGGCCGATGGCAATACAACTGCTGATCGTAATAACCGTCTGTGCAGGGAGGCTCCCGGTATTCCAATACGCCATTACGTTTGCGATCAGCGCGCCGATGGTGATGCCCGGCCAGGTGGCAC
>DATBVZ010000306.1:0-4105 GCA_036515095.1 Cyclobacteriaceae bacterium
TATCGAGCTATGGCGAGCGAAGGAGGGCCGCTAATTCCCCCCGTCAAACTTCTTCGTCGTCAACACACCCTCGCCGGAAATGCCTTCCGCCTTGAGTACTTTTACGACGGTAATAAACAAAATTTTAAGGTCAAGCCAAAAACTGATATGATCAACGTACCAGACGTCGTAGCTGAATTTTTCCGACCAGCGGATGGCGTTGCGACCGTTGATCTGGGCCCATCCTGTAATTCCGGGCCTTACTTCATGCCGCCGGATCTGCTCGGGTGAATACAGGGGGATGTACTCCGAAAGCAATGGTCGGGGTCCGATGAGCGACATGTCACCCCGGATGATGTTGATGAGTTGGGGGATCTCGTCCAGCGACGTCCTGCGGACGAGCTTGCCGGTAAACGTAAGCCGGTCATCATCAGGTAACAGGTTCCCATCGCGGTCGCGCTTGTCGTTCATGGTCCTGAATTTAATGATCCGGATAGGGCGGAGGTTGCGCCCCGGCCGTTGCTGAATAAAAAAGGGTGAGGTCCTGTGCTCCGCCCACAGCAGGATAGTGAGGATCAGAAAAACCGGAAGCAGGATCACGAATCCCGAAAGAGAACAAACCAGGTCGATCAATCGCTTGAAAAATTTCCGGTACACGTGCGAAGGTAGAAAGAATTTCCGCCTTCGCCAGCCTAACATTTGTCGTGCGCTTGGCAGATGTGTTTTTTAGCAGGCTACGGCGGAGGAACGAAGGATTGAAGAATTGAAGGATAAAGCCGCTATCGACCGCAACGTTTTTTGTGGTATTTTGTGTTTTCGTGCCTTAGTGGCAAAAAATCTTTGCTGCGATGGGAACCATCAATGTATTCAACTATTCATATTCAATTCTTCAATTCTTCAACCTGCCTGCCCTCCAGGGGGCCAGCGTGAGGCAGGCAGGCCCTTCAATTCTTCCACATAACGGTAGGCATTCCGTGACGTAAAATGTTGCGAGGCTTGCCTGGAGCATGCCTTCAACCGTTCCAGCACGTCACGGTTTTCGTTCAGGTGCAGGATGCACCCGGCTACCTTCACCGGGTTGTTGGGTTCGATCATTACGCCGGCGTCATATCGCTTTACGATCCTCGCCAGCTCGGATTCTTCCGGGGCAATAGCCAACAGGCACAGGCCGGCCGCCATGCTAACGTAGGTCTTGCTGGGCACGGAAATGCCTTCAGCCCCTTTGCCCAACGTAACCACGCCGATATCTCCCGCTGCGAGCACGTAAGGGAAGTCCTCCGCGGCCACGGACGGCAGAAACAGAACGTTGCCCAGGTTGTGCTGATCCCGGATCTCTTCAAGGCGCCTGCGCTTTCCTCCGTTTCCGACAAATACGAAATGAATGCCGTCATTTTCCTTCAGCAATACCGCCGCCTGCATCAGCGATTCCAGGTCATGCGTTAGTCCCATATTGCCGGCATACAATACAACGAGCTTACGGTCCAGCTTGTGTTCAACAACAAATGGATTGGAGTGCCTGTCCGGGACAGCGATGTACGTGGCGTCAGCCCAGTTATGAATGACTACGATGTCTTGATCAGCTCCTGGTAGATAGCGTGCCACCGCAGCCTTCATGGACTCACTCAGTGTAAAGACCTTTCGCGCACGCGCGAACAGGATGGAATTGATTTTTTGCCAGAGGCGATAGACGGGGTTCCGGGTTTTCAGCAGGCCTGCCTGAACGAGGACGTCAGGGTAAAGGTCATAGACTACCAGGTAGAAAGGAACCGCTCTCCATTTGGCCAGCACGCTTACAACCCAGGGTGCAAACGGCGGATTGGTTACCACTACAATGGCCGACGGCTTCGTTGCAGTGGCGACGTGGAAGGCGACGTGAACGGTGAAGGTCATCCAGGTAAAAAACCGGGAAGGTAAATTCGTGCGGCTATACGAAACAGACCGGAGGACCCTGACCTTCGGGTTGATTTTCATTCGGGCAATCTCTGCCTTGCCGGTGAAGTAGGTGACTTCCTCCTTTCCACTCTCCTGAAATGCGTTTACGACGTCAACAAACAGCGGGGTGCTGAATTGGTTTATCAGGAGTATCATGACGGGCTCCGCTTTTGGATCGGTTGCGCGGGGTTTCCTGCGACAACCGTGTTGCGTTCAACATCCCTGATCACAACAGCGCGGGCCGCCACTACCGAATGGTCTTCTACGATGACCCCCGGACCAACGAACGCATCCGTTGCGATCCAGACGTGGTTCCCGATGGTGAGGCCGGTTCGCAGCAACAGAAAGTCAGGTGACTTGTAATCATGAGTACCTCCGCAGAGGTGACTGTATTGCGAGATCACAGTATCATGCCCTATGGTTACCATGCCCAGGTTATACACCTTTACGCCCCATGAGATTACCGAATGATCGCCCACCTTCAGAAGCCAGGGCATCATGATGCGGGCGGAAGGGAAGACCTGGACTCCCTTTCCGATCGTTGCACCCATGGACCGGAGAATGAAATTGCGCCAGCCGTAGAGCAGCCGGGGCGAGAGCCTGAAAAAAACCGGCTCGATAAATCCCCAGAGGATGCGGAGAACGATCTCTTTGGTGGAATAGTAACTCTTATTTGGATGATGTCTCGGCATACTGGGCTATCGCGCCTGCAAAGAAATGTATAATTTATGGATTTCTTCCCCGATAACTTCTTCGGAATAATGGTTGGCAACGTAGTCGCGGCACCGCAGTGACAACGCCGCATCAAAGGGCCGTTCTCTCAGATCAGCGAGGAGATCCGTAAGCTGGCGCTCATCCGGCTCGGCCCGGTAGCCAAGTTTTTCACTGAATACCTCCGGAAAGTTGCAGCCTTCCGAGATCAGCGGGATGAGGCAAAAGCTCATGGCCTCAAGCACACTCGTGGGAAACCCTTCGCTGAAGGAAGGCAGCAAGTAGTAATGGGCTTTTCTCAGCCAGTCCTCCTTATCCGCGCCGTACACCGGCCCCACGTACCGGGCGTTGTCGGAAAGGAACGGTTTTATTTTTGCGGCCTCGCCCTCATCGGGGCCGGCGATGATCAAAAGGTTATCGGTACGGGCATCCATCGCCTTCTGCCATGCCCTGACCAGGGGCAGCAAACCTTTCTTGTAATGAAGCCGGGCCATGAAAAGGAATACGGTGACCGGGTTATCTTTCGCGGGAACATCATCCGGCAGTCGCACGCCGTTTTCAACCAGGACAATTTCCCGTTGCACGCGCCGCTCCAGGTTGCGCTTCTCCGGCCGGCTTACCGCCCTTACGCGGGTGGCAGACAGGATGTATTTTTTTTCCCGGAAAAAGTAATAGAGGCTCTTCTTCAATCGTCCCTGCCGCAGGCTCCAGGGTTCAAGCATGCCATGCGGGACGTGTATCCATGGGAATCCCAGCCCGGAAAGCGCATAGCCTGCCCGGCTGGGTTTGAGCCAGCATCCGTGGCTGACGAAGATGGTGTTTTGCGGATCAAGGCCCTGCAGGACTGCAAGTTCCTTAAGAATTTTTTTTGAAATGTTTCCGCCGTTCAGGTACGTGACGGGAATGCCCGGTAGGGGGTCGCCGGGCTGCTGCTCGCGGCATACCCAGCACGCCGACTTCAACCTGTATTTTTTCTCCAGGTATGCCGAGCCAAAGAAGGCTGCGTTCCAGATGCCGAAGTTGACGGCATCGAGGCTGCTGACGATATGGATGATGCTATTGGGCCGGTTCAACTTGGCGAACGATTCTCCTTACATGTCTTGAACGCCGCGGGATCCTGCGTCTGACCAGCCAAAGCACAGCAAATACCGGAAACACGGTGAAGAAGAACAACATGGTGACCTGGGGAAGGTAGCCGCGGGAGATTACGACGTAGAGGTACATGACCGTCACGACATACGCAACGATCACAAAGGGATTACGCTGATTTGCCAGGAACCACCTCCACAGCTTTTTTGAATACCAGCCGATCAGAAAACCGCCAAGCGCGATCCCGAACCAGCCAAAGGCAAGGTAGTGCTCTCCGAACGACATCATGGCCGCCCCTTTCCCGTATTCACCGAAGAGTTGTTGCAGGAAATTAAAAAGGTAGTCCGCCGAACCTTTCTGGGGGAAAATAGCGCGGGGGATAGGAAACGTCAGC
>DATBVZ010000307.1:0-2814 GCA_036515095.1 Cyclobacteriaceae bacterium
AATATTTCAGAACGGCTATCCTTTAACTTTCGCTCCAGGTCTCCATAAATCCGGGTATATACGATCCGGTCTTTTTCAAAACCGAGGTCTTTGTTCCGGATGTAGTCCATCTGGCGATTGACCACCACCGTACCGATCAGAATAAAAAGCGACAAGCCAAACTGGAACACGATCAATCCTTTTCTAAATAAGGATATGCTGGTTTTGGGATTTGCGTTGGCCCGGATAGCTTCCGTTATCTTGCGCGAGGCCACCAGCATGGCGGGATAAAGTCCTGAGATCAATCCAAGGCCAAGCGCAGAGCCAAACAACACCAGCATGTGGAAGGGATGAAGAAGTTCCATTGGCTGAATGGCGAGGTCGGCCAGATCATTATAATAGGGAAGGAGCAGCAAGCAAATGGTCAGACCCGTAACCGCCGCAAGGATGGCGCTCACGCAGGCTTCAAACAAAAGTTGCCATACGATTTGTGCGCGGGAGCTTCCCATTACTATCCGTAGCCCGACCTCCTTCACTCTTTTAAAAGCAAGCGTGCTGAAAATGTTGATAAAGTTGACACAAGCGATGATGATAATGAAAACGGCCAGCGTGCCGAATATGTAGATATAGATCATGTCGCTGTTGACGGTCATCTCATGCAGGCGATCGGATTTCAGGTGGATGTCAGTGATTGGCATGACTTCAAAATACAGGCCTTCAGCGTTCAACGTCTCAAGCACATCGGGTGCTAAGAAATGTTCCTGGAACTCCGGCATGCGTTCGCGCAAACCGGCAAGGTTTTCCCTGCGGTCCAGCAGTACGTAGGTGTACATGGACATCCAGGTCCTATTGTTTGTCCACTCCGGGGGCAGGCGCTTATACATGGTTTGAAGAGAAACCAGCGCTTCTGCCTCCAAATGCGAATTGCCGGGAAGATCCTCCATCACGCCGGTGATCTCAAATCCCGACTCCTGCCCGTCGAGATCAACGGTTTGCCCTATCGGGTTGGTGTCATCGAACAACTTCGAGGCGGTTGTTGCAGAAATGACAATGGTGTTTGGCCGTGTGAGAGCGGTGGCGGGAGATCCCAGAATAAAATTCAGGTCAAACATGCGGATGGCAGACTGGTCTGCCATCATTACCCGTTTTGTTATGTACCTGTTCTTGTCATTCCCGAGAACAGCTCCGTCATTGGTAAATCGCGCGAATCGGCATGCGTCTTCAATTTCGGAGAAGAAGCCTGACATTTCGCGCGCCATTGGAGGTGAGGACATGGCCCATGTGTTGTTCGAACTTATCCGGAATAGCCGCTCATGCTTTGGGTAGCTCTTTTCGTAGCTGAGTTCCTGGTTGATATGCAGGAAGATCATCATGCCAATGGCTATGCCAACAGCCAGGCCAAAAATGTTCCCGATGTTATAGATCTTGTATTTGCGAATGTTTCTCAGGGACAATTTCAGGGCATGCAGCAACGTGAGAGATGTCTTTGAGGTTGATACGTCGCCGGTGATCCTGTTGTTATATACCCTGATGAAGAGCAGTACATTCCAGGCGTAAAGGCATTTGGCCTGAAATGAACCTTTCTCTTCAACCCATTTTGAATACATTTCCTCCAGGTCACCAAGTGTTTCCTGAGCAAAGGAAGGATGACAATACCACTTGATGAAGTGGGTGGCCCATTTTGGTGGCGATGACTTTCTCATAGGGGTCCTCCTTTCCACAGTAAATCAGGAATGTCTTTCCACATGTTGTTCCGGAGGATCCGGGCCTCATTGATGGCCTTCTTTCCAAAGGCGGTTATTTCAAATAACCGCTTCGCTCTTCCTCCCCTTTCATCGGTGGCCCCACCCATCTTTGATTTTAAGAATCCTTTCCTTTCCAGTCGGATCAGCGTTGAATGTATGGTGCTTATAGTAGTGTTTCTTCGCGTACGATGATCGATCTCTTCCTTTATCGAGACGCCGTATGCGTCGTCCTGCAGCACGGCAACCGCCAGCAGGCAAAGTTCCTCAAATTCACCCAGGGAAGTTCCCTTCATATTTCTTTCGGTTTTAGCGATATAATAGTAAGTATTTCTTTCGATTTTGCCAAACAAGGATCGCAGATTAACCATGGACCGGGACGGCCGGGACAGATTCTGTGCTTGCGAAGATTTCGGACAAATTCCTCTCCTGTGATTGGCCAATAAGCCTGAATGATTACCGGAAATGGAACAAATCCATCTGCTGTGTGAAAAGACTAAAGGGTCTGTAAAAAGACCCCCTAGCTATGAAAATCATTTCCGTAATGGAATATCAGTCGTCATAATTGGCAACCTTGTTGATGACAAAGTCGAGCGACACACTGCCTGCCCAATTCTGCAGGGTGTGTTTGACTGCGGTATTGCCAGTCTTAAGTGTTTGGACGTTATGGGTTGTCTTTTTTACTTTTGTATCAATAAAACTTGGCGGCAACAACAAATCGACTACCGAGTTTATGTTAATCTCTGGCTGAGAATCATCCATAGTAAACCGTGTTGTATAGGTGTACGAATTCACTGGAGTCAATAGTGTTCCGATGCTTGCGGTAGAAGGTTTAACGGTTACTACCTGGGGGCAGGCAACACCACCTGCGCAAGCTCCTGTATAGTCATTGTTGGTCCATGTAACCGTGATATCGTATGAACTGGGAGCCTTGCAGTTGTCACGCTGCACATAGTCGGCATAGTCTACGATTTTTACTATTTTTTTGCCATTCAACGTTTTAGCGACAAATGAAATGGGGACTGCCGTGGTGGCCGGAGCAGCCTTAAAGAATTCACCCCAGTTGAGATTGGCAATAGCTCCGTTGGCAGCT
>DATBVZ010000308.1:0-3684 GCA_036515095.1 Cyclobacteriaceae bacterium
ACCAAGAGTCAAATGACAACAAGCTTGTGTATAACAGGACTGTTACGCTCAGGGATACGTGGGGTGGTGGAAAAAAGTAGGGTAAGGGGATGCCATGTTTCTTCCGTGCGGTGATCATTCATGACAAGGGCATGGGCATGGAAGACTATCCTATCGGGCTAAAGCAGACGGAGCAGTACCGGAAGCTCAGCCTATCAAGCCGCGACTCCGGTGGTTGAGCGGAGTCGAAACCAGCGGAGTCGAAACACATTCGCTCGTTCACTCGTTTACTTGAAGCCATGGAGAGGGAAGAATCCTTACGATGCAATCCTAGAATGAATCCGTGCTCAACGCAAACACGTACGCACATAAGCAACTAAACACGTGTTACCTGGACTTGAGCTTGATCAAACTCTCCTTGGCAAAAACGATGCCCTCCTTGAACTCCAGGACAATGGCCCCATCTTTAGCAGTATCCCCATACAGCTTCCTGCTCTCATCGGGGACGATCAGTTCAATGGATTTGATCCAGTCTGAATTGATGGAATTTAGTTCCGGAGTCTCATACTGGTCGGGATACAGGATTGTCACTTCGTCATCCACCTTCAGTATCAGCAAGGGCTGCGGTTCGGGGTGGATGGTTTCGAAACGGTTGCTGACGTATGCGTTAGGCTGTGCAATACACAACTGAATACTGCAGACAAGTGTCGCAGCAAGGAGCATCCTGAGAGACTTCATGGGGGTTTGGATTAAAGCGTTGACAATGGGTTATTGTTCCAATATAGGGAGGAAGGGTTCGGTTTCCAAATTCCAGGTACGAATAAGGAGGGACATGAGTGTCCGGCCGGAGGACTTCATGCAATTATGATAATTCGTATTTGTTTCCCAGCCTTCTGATTTCTGACAAAAAGAAGGAATCCGTTTCAGCTTTATCCAATAGTCGTTCGTATTCCCTTTTCGCCTTTTCTCTTTCGCCCAGTTCTCCAAATACGATCAGCTTTTCCAGAGGCATGATCATTACGGTTTCCGCATCCGTTGCTTCAGCCAGCATCTCCGCTCAGCCACCGGAAACAATGAGTGAATGAGTGGGTTCCTACCTTATATCTGTCCTTATACCTCATACCTTAAACATTATACCCTTATACCCTTATACCTCTATACCTCCCCCTATCTCTCCGCTGGCAACCAAACTTTCATCTTCCCGATGCCACGGTTCGACCACGCGTAGTAGGGGATGGCTGTCAGGTCGTTTTTGCCGCCCTCGACGGTGACTACGTTAACGCCTTTCAGGACATCATCGCGTTTCGCTGCGCGGAAGGCTTCCTCCTTTGTGACGGTAAGGACATCAATGTTCGTATTGTCCGCCTCTTCCACCGCGTATACGAGCGGTCCGTATTCCAGTGCTACCTTGTCGCCGTTCTCTTCAACCCGTTCATCCGCTCTTACCTGCCGCACTTCCATACTAAAGTTCAGGGTGATGATATCCCCGGTATTCCAGGTACGGCTGATCGTGACATACCCGTCGGGAGTGTAGGACGTCAACGGTTCACCGTTTACCGAAACGGACCACCGGGGTATTATGCTGTCATTGTACTCATACAGTCCGCCGGGCAGAACTTCATTCCGGACCCATCCGGGTATGCGGGCTTTGACAACGAAGTCGTGAGGGACTTCAGGCGATACGATGATCGTCACTTGTCCGTTCCAGGGATAGTCGGTTTGTTGTGACACCTTAAGGGGCTTGCCGTTCAGGTCGATGTCTGCTGAATTCGAGGCATAGAGGTTGACGTACAACGTATCGGCCCGTTTGGCGTAAATGAGACCCGGAACGGCAGGCAGAAAACGGATGAGGTTGGTGGGGCAGCACGAACAGTCGAACCACGACTTCCGGGTACATGCACCCTGGTTGAATTTGTAAACGCCATCCGACTCCAGCGCATTTGGATAGAAGAATTCGGTGCCGTCGAGTGAGAGTCCGGAGATGAGTCCGTTGTACAGGGTGCGCTCGATGACATCGAAATACTTCACATCGCTTTCGAGCATAAAGAGCCGGTGATTCCAGTAAACGTTGCCGATGGATGCGCATGTTTCGTTGTAGGCCGTAAGGTTGGGCAGCTCGTAGTCGTCGCCGAACGATTCGCCGTCACGACGCGCGCCAATGCCGCCGGTGAGGTACATTTTCTTCATCACAAGGTTATCCCACAGGTTGTGCACTGCCTGAAGATAGGCGGTGTCGCGGTAGAGCGCGGCAATGTCGGTCATGCCGGCGTACATGTACACAGCGCGAACGGAGTGGCCCACAACTTCCTTTTGTTCGGTGACGGGAATGTGATCCTGGCTATAGGGACCGTACAATTCATGCGTCGTGGAGTCGCCGCGGCTGTCGAGGAAGAATTTTGCAAGCGAAAGATAGTCTTTGTTGCCGGTGAGGCGATAAAGTTTGATCAGGCCGGTCTCCACAATCTGGTGTCCAGGGGGCGCTTCCAGTTTTCCAGGCCCAAATGTCTGCACAAGCAGGTCGGCATTCTTAGTAGCGATGTCGAGGAAGTTGTTCTTGCCCGTTGCTGCATAATGCACGGCCGCGGCTTCAAACATGTGTCCGCTGTTGTAGAGTTCATGGCTGGCGCCGAGCGATTCCCACCGGTTTCCCTCTTCAACACTCACCCACGTTGCCGGTGGTTTTGCTGGATCGATGGTTCGCCAGGTTGTGAGGTATCCGTCCTGTTCCTGACCGGTTTTTATGATGCCGATCAGGGAGTCAAGCAGGGCCTCGAGCTCCGGGTTGGGTGAACTGATCAGCGAGTTGGAGGCGCCCTCGATGATCTTATACACATCGGTGTCGTCAAAGGGCATATAGCCCTTTACGGGTCCTTCCATTTTCCCGCCGGCGATGAGGAAGTTGTCAAAGCGCCCTTCCTCCCGGCATTTTTCCAGTGCATAACCGATGGTCTTTTCCTGGACTGTCCGGATGAGCGGAAGCCAGAAGTTGTCGGCAAGCTTTACCTCGCGGATATCCACGGTTTGTATCGGGTAGTCAGGTTGTGACTCGTCGGATCCGTCCTGATTGACCGGGTCAGCGGGTCCACAGCTCCAGAGGGTGGGAAGTATAAGCAGAATGAAGGGTCTGAGGTTTCGCATGGCGGTTATGAATATCTGAAAAATATCCGGGAATATTAAGTGTTAAATTAACAATTAATATAAGATTTCGCCATAAAATTTCATAGTGGTAGCCCGTGAATTCCGGAACAGTGATTGGGTGATTTTATGATAAACTATGATTAAGGCGGTAAACAGGCGTTATGTAGTTCATAGTCAATCACAGAATCATCCCAATCCTGGTCCAACAAATAGCCTGTGGGATGGTTCCGGTGAACTATCTAACTTGGTGGCCGGCACTAAGATTTTGAATGACTTGATGGCGCACTATATTAAAAATGAATATCCTGAGTCAGAACTCACGGGGAAGATTATTGGGGCGGCGGTGGAAGTTCACAAGCATCTGGCAATGGGTTTCAGGAGGTTGTGAATCAGCGGGCACTTTCTATTGAACTTAATCTTGCCAAAATTGATCATGTTCGCGAAAAAGAGATGGATTTAGAATACAAAGGCAACTATATCGGCAAAAGGCGGGCAGATTTTTTCCACAATATTTCGTCATCCAAATCTTAGTCATGATCCTAGCCCATCATAAAATCATCTAAATCA
>DATBVZ010000309.1:0-3388 GCA_036515095.1 Cyclobacteriaceae bacterium
ATAATTTTAGTAAACAGATCCTTAAGCCGGCTTCGTTTTTTGTCAAGGTCGACACAGTATTTGATCAATGGAGCTGAAATAATAATTGTTGCGATCACGGTGCACAATATAGCGACAAAGACCTCGTCGGAAATAAGGCCAATGCGTAGGGCAAGGGTTCCGAGGATAATTTCCAGTGTTCCGTGCGTATTCATACCCATTCCTACCGCGAGGGACTGTATTACGTTCGAACCGCCAAGCCGGGCTCCTACGGTAGCGCCTATACTCTTGCTGACAAATGCTACCGCAAAGAATACAAGGACAAGGGCAAGATCGAAACTGCTGATAAAATTCACAAAGAGGCCGATTGAAACGAAAAATATGGGCGCGAAGATATTGTTGATGAACTGATGAACGATCTCTTTGGCGCGCTCGGAGAGGTGTTCGGAATCGCCGAGGGCAACACCTATTATGAATGCGCCGAAGATGGCATGTATGCCGATGTATTCGGTGAACGCTGCCGCGAGCAGACCCAGCGAAAGCGACAGGGAAAGAACACCTCCTGGCCAGGCCATCTTCTTGTTTATCCAGGGAAGGACCCGGTTGATCAGCCACTTGCCCAATGTCAGCATCAGAACACTGAATCCCACTGTCAGCCAAATGGTCTGCGTGATGTTGGATTTCTGTTGGTTGTCCATCATGCTAAGCACAAGCGTAAAGATGAACCAGCACAGCAGGTCAACGATCATGGCTGAAGCTACTATGAGCATCCCGGTAGAGCTTCTGAATATGTTAAGATCCATCAGTATCCTGACTATAACCGGCAGGGCCGTCATTCCCATCACGGTACCGATAAACAGGGAGAACACCAGCGCGTCAGATTCCACGACTCCGAAAAATCCGGGAAAGAGGAACGACACGATAAAACCGAACGAGAAGGGTACAATGAGAGAAAAAGCGCTGACGACAATAGCCTGCCTTCCCTGCTGCCAGACGATATGGAGGTCTACTTCAAGACCGGCGATAAATAGCAACAGGACCACCGCCAGATTGATGAGCCCGTCGAGAACAATGGCCGGAGCGCCATTAAACGGGAACAGCCAGGCAAAAATTTCAGGGGACAACGAACCAAGAATGGTGGGGCCGAGTAACACGCCCGCCAGTATCTCGCCCAGTACGGCGGGCTGCCGGATCAGCCGGGCAGTTTCCGCCAGAATGCGACATACGGCCAGTATTACGCTCAGCTGAACAAGCAACAATACGATGTCGTCATGGCCAAGCTTATCCATTCCCTGCCTCCTTCCGTTTGCTCACCATTAGCAGGTTGCAGGGCAGGTCACCAAAAATATACTCCAGGTCATGCGGGAATACCCGGTCAAAGAATGAGAATTTGCGCGGCGAAGCACCTACGATCAACAGATCCGCATGCTTTCGCACTGCGAATTTCGACAGTTCAAAACCCGATTTGCCGGACAGCAGTTTAACGTTGATCTTGAGATCCTCATGAGGAATGTCGTCCAAAAGCTGATTGACCTTTTCTACCTCGGCCCTGACGAGCCCCTGGCGGTAGGCTTCATACTCCTGCTCCGTATACTGATCAGCCGCGGTCATGGAAAGGCTGTAAAGCTTCACTTCCCGTACGATGTGCAGCCATGCTCCGGGATACTGTAACCCCAGGGCACAGGCTATCTTCAGTTCCTCCTTTACATAGGGGCTGTCTTCAGCGTTTACCACAATATTTCTGAAGTTTTCTGCATGTGCCGCGGGCTTGACTAACATGAGGACCGAGCATTGTGCCCTACGTAATATTTTCCTCGCAATTGTACCCAAATAATGCTTTACCAGGTTCTCCCTTTTCAGGGCACCGACTACCAAAAGATCGACTTCCTCCTTGCGGCATACTTCGAGAATGCGTTGATCGGGTTTCCCGCGCTCCCAGAAAACCCTGACATCTTTTCTCGCTAAATTCACTTTTGACAGCAACTCTTCAAGTTTTTCCTCCTGGCTTGTGCCGTGTTCCCCCACATGGATCAATACCAGCTCGGCATCCCAGTTCTGTTTGAGCCGGGAACATTCCGCCAACAGAGCGTCTACGCGCGGCGAAAAAGCCAGTCCAAGAGCTATTTTTTTATAGATGCCTGCCATGTATGTTTCAGGATCGCTTGTAACGCTTCCGGTTCTTTCTATTTAGTAATTTTGATTTTTATTTGGGAAAAGTACATGAATGTCCTGAAAAAGGCTATACGTGATTTCATAATAGGGCGCGGCCAATATATTTCCTCCACAACTCAGTATCGCAATGCCATGCTTCGCGGTCTTATTGCGATGATCGGAATACTTATCGGTATCCTGTACATTTTTATCGATAGCGCCAGCGCCATTAGCAGCGGATTTGTATGGTATGGGCTGCTCCTGGTCCTGTCCGCGATGACGCTCTGGCTGAACCGGATCCGGAAATACGTTTGGGCAAGCTTTCTGTTGATACTGGCGAGCAATGGGGTGATTTTCGTCTTTGCTTCCAGCGAAGGTCCCTCCCTGGGGGTTTATTTCTTTTTCATTACGACCGGGTTAGCTACGCTTGTACTGCTGGGATACAAGCACAGAAACTTCGGGCTTGTACTCGCATTGATGTCTTACCTGATTGCAATGGCCGCTTATTTCGGAAGATTTCAGATCACGCCGCTGATCGAATATGCAGAAGAGTACAAGGCCTTAAATTTTGTTACCAACTTTACCACCGCCTACCTGGTCGCTGTTCTGATCACCTATTTTTCCATTCAAATACACCATGACACGGAGTCCGACCTGCGCACAAGTGAGCAGTCACTGCTGCTTACATCGCAGGAGCTCAAGCGAAGCCGCGAACGCTTCAGGATGGCGGTGGAAGGAACGCGGGCAGGATTGTATGAATGGAATAGGGTGTCGGGATCGATGTATCTGGGTCCCCATTTCAAGATGATGCTCGGTTATGAGGAGAGTGACCTCAGCGACCTTACGTTCGAAGGTTTCCAGGAAATGATCCATCCGGAAGACCGCGCGCGTTTTGACGCGTCGCTCGAAAGGCACCTGAGAAATAAACAACCTTACCAGACCGAGCTGAGGCTCCGCACCCGGGGAGGCAGCTATAAATGGGTATCCGACAGCGGCATCTCACGGCTTGACGAGAAAGGCGAACTGGTGAGCATGGTTGGATCGATCATTGACATCGAGGAACGCAAAATGGCAGAACAGCAGATACGCCTTCAAAACGACTTGCTGGCGAAGGCCAATGACGAACTCGACCGGTTTGTATACAGCGCATCGCACGATCTTAGGGCACCCCTGAGCTCTTTGCTGGGACTGATCAGTATTGCCGAAAAGACCGACAGCACAAGCGAGATAATGTTATGCCTGGAAATGATGAAAAAGC
>DATBVZ010000310.1:0-2409 GCA_036515095.1 Cyclobacteriaceae bacterium
GTTGTCAATTTGTTTATCTTATTTTTGTGCCTGGTATTCTATTTTTTATTTCGTTGAGACCCTATGCCAAAAAAGAATGATTGGAAGCGACGGGAAGGTGTGGTCTATTCCACTTCTCCTGACTACAATTATCAGCTTCAAAAAAAGGATGACGGGCCGGCACTGCCGCCGGGGCAGCAAAAGCTCCGGATATTCCTCGACAAAAGCGGCCGCGCCGGGAAGCAGGTGACTGTCATCAGCGGCTTTGCCGGTGACCCGAATGAACTGGAGAAACTTTCTAAAAGGATAAAATCCAAATGCGGGGTAGGAGGGTCTGTGAAAGAGGGAGAGATCCTGATACAGGGCGATTTGCGCGAGAAGGTTACGCGGATACTGGCAAGCGAAGGGTACAAGGCCGCAAAAAGCTGAGGTTGCGTTGTGTGGTATCGTGCGTGAAGGTGCATTCGCGGGACCTCCCACCCATATAATCCGCCACTCCTGTACTACGACAAAACGATGCATGTAAATATAGACTATCTTTCAGATCCCAATTATGCCTAAACTGTAAGCGAAGTATGCGGAGAACATTTCTGCCACATAGCCTGTTGATTTATTTTATTTTTCTCCTGGCCGTTACTAACCTTGCAGCGCAGGAACAAAAACCGCTTGAGCCGGTCTCCGACGCGTACGCAATTACTAACGTAACGATCATCCCTGCACCGGGAAGTCTGATCGAGAAAGGCGTGATCATTATCAGGAAGGGATTAATAGATAATATAGGTAAGGACCTGCCCATCCCCCCTGAGGCCATTGTCATCAATGCAGACAGCATGTTTGCCTACGCCGCTTTTATTGAGGGTCTGTCGCATACCGGCGTGACGAAACCCCGGGAAGAGGATCACGGACGGGTGCCGGACCCCGGCAACCCTCCGCCTGCGATAGCCGGCATCAATCCGCACAACGATGTACGGGATTTTCTTGACCCTGCGGATCATTCAATAAAGGAATTACGCTGTGCCGGCTTCGGCGCTTCACAGGTTGTGCCCCACGGCATATTTCTCCCGGGCACATCGGCCGTTATCCTTTTGAGTGGCAACTCTGCCGATGAGATGGTTATGAAACCCCGGAGTTCGTGCTACGCTGAGCTGAGCTGGAACCGGACCGTTTATCCAAGTACCGTAATGGCCCTGTTGGCAAAATGGCGTGAACTCTACCACCAGGCAGAACTGGCTAAAGCGTATGAAACACTGTATGCGGCCGGGAGTAACGGTATGCAACGTCCGGCTTCGAGTCGCATACTCGAATCCTTTTACCCGGTGCTGGAGAAGCAACGACCCGTGCTGTTTAAAGCTGAAAAGATCCTTGATCTGCAGCGTGTCCTCCACCTGCAGAAGGAATTGGGTTTCGTGCTGGTGCTGGCGGATGTAAAGGAAGGATGGGACATCGCCAATAAGATCAAAGCATCGGGTGCAAGGGTGTTTCTGAGCCTGGACCTTCCCGAAGACATGAAGCCGGATAAAAAGGTTAACGATGAAATCAAGAAGGATAGTGTGGCCGACCCTGAGATTACCGCCCTTGAAATGAGGAGAGCGGAATTCGTTCAAAAGATGGTTTCGCAGGCGATCGTTTTCGATTCGGCAGGCGTGAAATTCGGTTTCTCGGTGATGGACGTCCGGTACAGCGACATACATAAGAATCTGATCCGGATGCTTGAAGCAGGGTTAACTAAAGAGACGGCACTTGCAGCGCTCACGGTCAACGCCGCCGAGCTCCTGGGCATCGATGACCGTCTGGGCACGCTTGACAAAGGAAAGATTGCTAACGTTGTAATCTTTGATAAACCAATATTCGATAAAGAGGCGAAAGTCAGAATGGTGTTTGTTGAGGGTAAACTCCATGAATGTGAACAAAAGAAATCAGCAAAGAACGGAGGAACGGATACAGCATTGGAAGGTCACTGGTCGTTTATAGCCGAGACGCTGCAGGAAAAAATCAACTTCGAAGTGGTATTCAACAGGAAACCGGACAACCAGTTGGGGGGCACGATAAGTGGCGGACGCTTACAGAAGGCAATAGCGTTCGCCAGCGTCACTCAAAAGGGCAAAATGCTCCGGTTTACGTACAATGTTGACGTCGAGGGTAAAGCGTATGAAGTCACCGTGGAAGGAGCGCTGGAAGGCAAGACGTTTAACGGGAAAATGAGCCTCGGGGAATATGGAAGATTCCCTATACAGGGCACCAAAGATCCAAATCATTGACAGCATGAGCATACGGTCCAGCCATATCATCCTGCTTTTCTTTGCGCTCTTGCCGTCCGTGGGGGATCTCGGTGCCCAGAGCAACACCGGTGATGTCCTGATTAAACACGGTACGTTGCTCACCGTCACACGGGGTACGCTGGAAGAAACGGACTTGCTGATTCGCGACGGA
>DATBVZ010000311.1:0-12099 GCA_036515095.1 Cyclobacteriaceae bacterium
CGGTGCATGTATGCATGGTCAAATCCGGATTCTATATAGTCCGGGAGGAACATGTATTCATAAGGGTCGGCCACCTTGTCCATGGGTATCCCGAGACATATGTCAATACCAAGATCTCCCCACGGCTGGTGAACAAGATAAAGGTCTGTGAGCTCGCGAATGGTGTAGTCCGTCTGAACATACGAACCATCGAAAACTACCGAATCCTTGAAGACAGTGGCGAACACATCGCGGATTTTGGTTGCACAATTGTCGTAGAAGTAGTCATACCGGTAGTATTGATTCTCAGGCAATGCATTCCATTGGAGGTAATCGTATACTTTTTGTTTTTGAGGCGGTGTCAGATTTAATACCTGCTCGTGTATGTATCGGTTGTAATAGATATATGCATTTGCCATGCTCTGGTAGTCAAAAACTCCAAGCTGATAATACAAGTAGCCCTTTGAAAAATTTAGGTAGAAGTTTGGTTGATCATAATCAAAGACACCATAGTTGTACGCCTCATCGATCTGCAGTTGCGGATCAAAAATCCGGATGGCACTATGACCGAAAGCCGAATACACTTCCCCCTGCCATGGACCGAAAGTAATGACGGAAATTTGCGCTTCCGAGGACAATTTACGCTGGGCCTGTATGTCATGATCAGGCGGCAGCAACAGAACAAGCAGAAAGAGTCTGTGCATACATAACCGGATTGTGCGCAAGATAGCACAGCCGTTGCTATTCTGGTATAACCATGTACTTTTGTTTATGTTTCCCGGATGAAGTCAGACACGCCATGAGTGACCCGTTGAACTTATTTTCGAAATTTTCCTATGCACGCTGGAAGAATGCAACGGCTGTTCTTTCAAGTTATCATTATTCGCGTATGACGGGAGTTCCCAAAATAAAAGGTCTGCCGGTAAGCATTTCCATCGAACCTACTACCTCGTGCAACCTGCGATGCCCGGAGTGCCCCAGCGGATTGCGTTCGTTTACGCGTCCGACGGGCATGCTGAACAGGGACCTTTTCAATCGCGTGATAGACGAGTTGTCGGATACGCTGGTCTGGCTCACCTTCTATTTCCAGGGAGAACCGTATCTCCACAGGGGATTCCTGGAAATGGTGGAGGCCGCCTCGCGACGGAGGGTCTATACATCTACTTCGACCAACGCACATTATTTGAATGAAGAAACAGCACGCGCAACCGTGGAGTCCGGGCTCGACAGACTGATCATTTCGATTGACGGCACATCCCAGGAAGCCTATGCTTCATACCGCAAAGGCGGTGACCTGGCAAAGGTGGTCGAAGGAGCAGGGAACGTTATCCGGTGGAAAAAGCAGTTGAAATCAACAACGCCGCATGTGATCTTTCAATTTCTGGTTGTCAGGCAAAATGAACATCAGATCCCGGAGCTGAAGCGGCTCGCGAAGGAGCTCGGAGTGAATGAAGTAAAACTCAAAACGGCGCAGATCAACAATTTTGAACATGGCTCGGAATTAATTCCGGAGAACAAGCACTTTTCGCGCTACGGACAAAATGCTGACGGCACCTGGTCAATAAAGAACCGGATGGTTAACCACTGCTGGAAGATGTGGCACAGCTGCGTTATCACCTGGGATGGAAAAGTAGTACCCTGCTGCTTCGACAAGGATGCTCACCATGTGCTGGGAAATGTGGCGTCCGGGTCGTTTGCGTCTATCTGGCGGGGTGAATCGTATCGTGCTTTCCGGTCAGCCCTGCTGGGATCACGAAAAGCGGTGGATATATGCAGAAATTGTACAGAGGGAACAAAAGTTTGGGCCTGACATGCGGCTTAAGCGCCCTGCTTCCTGGCCTTGAATCGGGTTTCTATTTCGTCAACATTAAGGGATCCACATTTGCCACAACCCGCAGAACAGCCCGATTCCGCCCTGAACTGACGTACAATCAGCTTCGCCAGGTAAATGACAGCTCCTAAAAAAATCGCCCCCAGAAGTATCTGCTGGATCATGACTCAAAATTACTATGCTACCCTCAAATAAGTGCATTCCCGGCCAAATAATTCTCGTGGAGGGAGGAAAGATTGAAGAATCTCCTCCCACGCTCGCATGGGGGGAAAATCAATGAGTAAATGAGTGAATCGTGCACGTCTGCCTATACCGTATAACCTCATATCCCTGACGCCTATACACCCATACACCTATACACCTATATACCTATACACCCCTATCCCCCCTCCAATACGACTGAATCACCCCGAGCATCTCCCTGTGGATCCGTCCGTTGCAGGCGCACAATTCCCTGCCGTGAATGAAGTCATCTCCCCCGCTGAAGTCAGTGACTGTTCCGCCTGCCTGCTGTACAATGAGCGTGCCACCGGCTACATCCCAGGGATTCAGGTTGTATTCAAAAAACCCGTCCATCCGTCCGCACGCCACATAGGCCAGATCGATCGCAGCGCTTCCGAGGCGCCGGATGCCGTGGGTCTGGTCCAGAAACAACCGGATGATTTCCAGGTATTCTTCTTTTTTATCCAGGTGATAGTAGGGAAATCCCGTCGCAAGCAGTGATTCCCTGAGGGTTGCTATTCCGGAAACCTGAATGACCTGGTTGTTGCAATAAGCCTTTCCGCCTGCTATGGCATGGAAGCACTCATCGCGGTTCATTTCGTGGACCACGCCCAGGATAGCACGGTTATTTTCCGTGAGTCCCACACTGATAGCAAAGATCGGCATGCCATGAAGGAAATTGGTGGTTCCGTCAAGCGGGTCGATGACCCAGTTGTGAATTTTATCCGTGGAAGCAGCAATTGTGCCTTCTTCCGTGATGAAGCCGGCTTCCGGAAAAATTTCATGCAACCGCTTAACCAGTGAACGCTCGGCTTCTTTGTCGACGTACGAAACCAGGTTGTTGAAATCCGTCTTCTCTTCGATCCGTGAACGGTCGAAATTGGCACATTCATTCAGAATAAACCTGCCTACTTCCTTGCAGACTTCAATTGTCTCGCGTTCAATCAATTGTAGATCCATCGGCGCTCTTACGTTTTGGGTTCCGCCTGAATGTAGTGACTTTTCATTTCATAGGTTGCGTCACACAGACAACCGGCAGTTGCTCCAAATGATTCAATTTAAAGGGTGGCTTACAAACCAGACTTCTTCTCTTGCATTTTGTTTTCCACATCTTTATGGTGGTTCCGGTGTGCCTGGTAAGGTGGTCACGGTGGCGGCAGGAATTCAATCATCGGCAACCCCGGATTCGTTCTTTCCTGTCCTGCCTTCCACTACGATTACAAATTCCCCTTTTACCTGCTGTTCCTTAAAATATCCGGATAGAAATTCCAACGTACCGTTTATTGTTTCTTCGTACAACTTGGTGAGTTCCCTTGAGACCGATGCTTTTCGTTGAGGTCCCAGATACACCTTGAGTTGCTCCAACGTTTTTTGAAGTCGAAAAGGCGACTCGTATAAGATAATGGTGCGTTCTTCTTCAGCCAGCGACCCCAGGCGGGTATTTCTACCTTTCTTGTGGGGCAGAAATCCCTCGAAGACGAACCGGTCTGTGGGCAGCCCTGACTTGACAAGGGCGGGAACAAACGCGGTGGCTCCGGGCAGGCATTCAGCCGGCAGGTCGTTAGCAATGCATTCACGCACCAGCAGAAAGCCGGGATCAGAAATTCCGGGGGTACCTGCATCAGCCAGCAGGGCGAAGGTTTCACCGGCCTTCATCCGGGAGATCACACCCTGCACCACCCTGTGTTCGTTGTAATTGTGAAAGCTTTGCAATGGTTTCCTGACTTCATAGTGTTTGAGGAGGACAGCCGAGGTGCGCGTATCTTCCGCAAGGATCTGGTCAACACTATTCAGGATGTCAACGGCCCGGTAGGTGATGTCGCCAAGGTTTCCTATCGGTGAAGGCACCAGGTATAATGAAGCTTTTGCCCTTTCCTTCATTTTGCCTGTGAGTCGATCGCCGTGGCAAGCTTGTGGTCCTTCTCAGTGACCACATCCCCGGCATCGTGGGTGCTCAGTTCGAACGATACACGATTCCAGGTATTCGTCCATGTTGGATGGTGATTCATTTTTTCTGCGATCAGCGCAACCCGTGTCATGAAACCAAAAGCTTCAGTAAAGTCCCTGAATTCAAAGGTCTTTTTCAACCGGTTATTATCTTCTGTCCACATAATTGAAAAGATTTGATTTGAACTACAGAATCCGAATAATACGTAAAGGTAAGAGATTAGCCGAAGGCAGGGGTCAGGCTGATCCTGTTTTTGATTGGCCGGAGGCTACAGTGCGATCAGGCCTTCAATGTTGGACACGCGCTGGTAGACATCGATTACAGAATTGCTGGACGGACACATCATTTGAATCGTGAAACTGGTGTAATTGCCTTTCGCGGAGGTTCTTTCGGCGATCTCATGGGCAGGGAAAAAGCTTTTCAATTCGTCTTCCTTGCCTTTCGGAACGATGAATTTGAATATATACAGGGAGGGCCAGGCATAGTGCTGGTCAAGTTTCTCACGGAAGGATTCGAGCCATTCCTCATCCATAGTCCAAAAAGAGAAAAGACCTGCATCAATTCTGAAAAAGAGATGCAGGCCTTCCGGTTAGTGCAATTAATAAAACTTATACCTTCTGTCCTCGATATCAGAGCTTTCCTTGATAGCCTCAGCAAGGCTGAAACTGGTGCGGTTTGATCGTGTCTGTTCCAACTGCGTTTTATACAGGCTATAGTCGGCGATGGCCGGTGCTATCGTCTTATTCTGCGTCTCCACAATCACCACGCCGGTCTCCCCGGTGAACGGCTTGGACCTGCCTCCGTCTTCAAGGCGGAAAGCAGTACCCAGCACAACAGGGTCAAAGCCAATACCCGGCAGCGTGGAGGTGTTAAGCCGAAGGTCACTGTTAGCGTAAACAGCAGCTTCAGAACCGAATGACTTGGCTATTTCATCAAGTGTTCCCTCCAGTTTGTTCAATCTGTCCATGATTATCTTTGCTTTCGCCTGGTCCCTCACGACCGGTGTGATCTCATCTTTCACCAGTTCAAGGGGCTTGTAGCCCTCCTTCACTTCATTCGTCATAATGGCGACTACAAACTCATCCCTGAGATCAAACACATCCGATACTTCGTTGACGGAGGCATCCCTGAACAGCCATTGGACAATTTGCCGGGCATCCCCCAATATCCCGATCCGCCTGTCGCCCACGCCGACATTGACAGCCTCCAGAACATTCAGCCCATTGGCAGTGGCTTCGTCTTTGAACGATTGCAGGTCGGTGGCCCCGAGCTGGAAGGTCTCCGCCCTGCGCAAAGCTGCATTTATGGATGCATCACCGGCCGTTATTCCGGCTTCCAGCGTGCCTATCCAGTAAGCCGTGTTGTCCTTAACGGTGGTTACATCGATGATGTGGTAGCCGAATTCCGACTCAACGATTCGGCTGAGCAGGCCGGTCCGCGTTGCGCCAAACACTGCATTCTCAAAGGGCTTAACCATGTCGCCGGAACTAAACGATCCAAGGTCTCCACCGCGCGAGGCGGAAACCGGATCTTCGCTCACCTCACGGGCCTTCGCAGCAAAGTCGGCGCCGCTCCTCAGTTCGGCCAGGATTCCCTCGGCCTTGCTCCTGGCTGCTTGTTTGGCGGCAGCGCTTTCGTCGGTCCATTTCACAAGAATATGGCGCGCCCTGGCAGTATAAATGGTATCCTTAACCAGGGCCGATATTTTCACTACCCGGTATACATTCCCATCGACGAAAGGTCCATAAACGTTGCCCTCGATCAGGCTGTCGGGGTTCACATACGGCGGAAGGTTGTTGGGCGTATACCGGCCATAGGGATTGGCGGCATCCGAATTGCTGACCGCGAACAAAGAGTCGTTCTCAGCGACTTCAAAATCGCTTGCCAGCTGCTGCATTTGTTCCCTTATCTCAGCGGAATCTGTCGCGGAGGCTACAACGGGAAATGTTACATAGTTCAGGCTGGCCGTACGGTCAGTCTTATATCTTTCTTTATTCTTGTTGTAATATTCCCGGAGTTCTTTGTCGGTTGGTGTGGCAGCGGAGTCGCCAATGGCGTAGAAGGGAACGTAAAGGTATTTTACTTCCGCCACGTCATTTTGCAAATGGTATTCGCGTTCGGCCTCCGCCGCAGTAACATGATCGGTCTTGATCATCATGTTCTCATACTTGATCCGTATTCTTGAAGGCGCCAGATTTTGCTGAAACGACTCCCATCGGTACCGGTCTTCACTTGTTGCAGGAAGCTGATTGACGTATTGCAGATACTGCACCACCCGGTTCTTGTCGAACTGTCCGGATTCATTCTGGAATATCGGCGTTGCTTTCAGGTTGGCTTCTACATTGTTCCCCCAGATCATATCCTTTACTTCATCGCTCGTCACGTGAATGCCGAGTTTCTCATATTGTTCCTGTATAGCATGCCTGGCCACCAGCAACTCCCACGCCTGCTCCTGGATCATGGGCGTTTCCCGCTCGCCCGGAGCGCGTCCGAATGTGAGCCGGTAGTTCATTTCCCTTTCCTCAACCGCCGCCTGGTATTCCTCGAGCGATATTTTGTTTCCGGCGATCTCGCCAACGTTATTGTCACCCAGAAGAATCGAATTATTCCCGAACAGATCGTTCAGTGTAAACGCCGCAATGGCAACAAATACAAACACGACTACCCATGTCCCCATTTTGTTGCGCAAAGTTCCAATTAACGCCATATACCTGCTTGATTAATCATAACACCCTAAAAAACGCGAAGGCCTGTGTTCCGAGGCTTCCGGATTTACAAAGAACCGCAAATTTAACCGGTATTGTTTATTAGTAAAACACCCCTGGAAAATAAGTTCAAAATTTTGCCTGTTCATGGCAGCTTGATAATCAGCGCATTACAAGAACAATAGCGCTCATTGTGAGGGCGCTCCAATAATGAGTTTTACAACGTCTATCCGGTTTTCCAGGGTGGATTGAATGGTGAACTGATAGGGCGGTAAAAGGACCTTCTCACCGGGTTCCGGAATATCCTCAGTTAGGGTGAGGATGAGGCCGCTCAGGGTTTCGTAATCGCCCTCGGGCAGATTCCAGTGGTACGCATCGTTAAGATAGTCGATCTCCAGCCTGGCGCTTAGCAGGTAGGTGTTCTCGTCGATCTTCTGCTCGATAAGGTTGTCTGCATCGTGTTCATCTTCAATATCGCCCAGGATCTCTTCGATCACGTCTTCCATACTGACGATTCCCGAGGTTCCGCCAAACTCATCCAGCACAACGGCGAGGCTTTTTCGCTCATTGATGAATTTTATCATCAACTCGTTGGCCAGCGTGGTTTCGGGTACGATAATGATCGGTGTCAGGATTTCCTCAATGGTACGGGGTTTTCGGAACAGTGCCGAAGAATGGCAATATCCGATCACATCATCGATCGTGTTCTTGTAAACGATTATTTTTGAATGACCACTTTCTACAAAAGCTTCTCTCAGGCGTTCGATGCCTTCGTTTTGTTCCACCGCAATGATTTCGGTACGGGGAATCATGCATTCGCGAACCAGAACGGTCTTGAACTCAAGGGCATTGTGAATGATCTTCGTATCCATTTCAGCGACCTGAGCATGGGCTTGTTGTGCGGTGTGTCGCGTAAAGTTATTGATGTTGACCAGCCCGTGCGCCGAAGGCTCGTAGGAGTAGGTACTATGCAGCATGCGAGTCGTAATCAGCCGGGAAACGGAGACAATCAAAAAGACAAACGGAAAAAGCAAAATGTAAAGAACAAAGAAGGGAATTGCCAGCCAGGAGACCATTCGCTGAGGATGGAGCGTAAGCATCAGATTTGGCAGAGCCTCCGCCGTGAACAGCACTAAAATGGTCGACAGAATGATCTGAAGGATGAGTATCGCCGAATTGGTATTGAGAAACTGCGGTAGGTAATTTCTCAGCTGCGGTTCCAGCAACTGGGCCATGAAGAGGCCGTACAGCACGAGGCTGATGGTACTTCCGGTTACTATTGTGCCTGTAAAATGGGTGCGGTTACTGGTCACGATAGAAAGGATCCTGCCTGAAAGGTTATGCCCGGACCCTTGCAGTTTCCGGGCCAGCGGAAATGCAGTTCCGGCGCCCTGGAAGAAGGCCAGCAAGAGCAGGCTTATTGCAATCAGCAGAACCAGGTACAGGTTCATATTTTATTTTCTCCGCCGATAATTATACACAAAAAAAAGCAGGAGGGCTACCATTACCGCCCAGTACGCCTCGCCGAACCCAACGGCCATGGCCTGATGTATTGCAATGACCGTGAATGCGACAGCCACCGACAGGATGAGAACATCGATCAGCTTCATGCAGCAGAATGGATCATATGCGCTTCAGCGGAAGGTGCACTGTCACTTCCTCCGGGGTGGAACCATCAACGCACTCAAACACCGGCCGGGGTATCATGGGGATCTTTAGGTACGGGCATAAAGGTACAAAATTTGCAGGATCAATCCGGTTGGCCATGCGGAGCCTTAGCGTCATTCCTTTATCCGAAGCGTGCCGGTTGGCTTGAGAATCCGGTAGGAGGACATATCCTGAGCAGCGTCCAGACCTTCACCGTATATTACATCGCTTTGCAGTCGGATAGTGACGAACTTGTCGGTGTATATTTTCTTTTCCTTCTGCTTCCAGAAAAGTTCTTCCGTGTTGAGTTGCTCGCTCTTTTCCACGTTAATCACTTCAACATTGCCAAGGCCCCGCCACTTATCCTCTTCCTTAAAAAAATAGGCTTGATTGGCGCGCAACGTTGATTCGAGTTTGCCGAATTCATTGTAGAATTCAAGGTAAAGTCCTTTGGGGAATTCGCGGTCACCATTTTGTTTCTCGAACAATTGCTCTGCGATCATCTTAACCTTGATCCTGCCGTTTTCGGTATAGTAATGCTCTACATTCTCTGCCTCCCTGACCGGCCCTTCATACAAGAGCAGCTCCTTGCTGCCTGAGTCATCGCAGCAATACAGCAAAGCGCAAGTGGCAATAATGAGAGTGTATCGGGTCATACCATATCGAACAAAAAAAGGCCATAGTTACCTATGGCCCCTTTTACGGGTTTACTTCTTTAGTCGCGGGTTCTCCAGGTCGTCGACTCGTTGATCCAGCAATCGACGGTGGTGGCTGTTCCAGGCGTGTAATCCTTGAGGAACAATTCTTCCTTTGAAGGAAATTGTTCTTTGGCTATTGACATTTTCTTTGCATCCCCGGCTTTTTGATAGTAATCAAATGCCGCCAGGTAGACTTTCCTGTCATCGGCCACATTGTCCAGTTTCTTGCAATCATCGGCGCTGCCGTAATACAGGTCGCCGATCTTTTCGTATGCTTCCTTCCGGCTGGGGTCCGCAGACAGGGCCTGGCGGTATTTGTCACGGGCACCGGTCTTGCTGCCTTTCTTGTGTTCGATAGTGCCAAGATACATCAGGATATCCGCCTTGTCGGCACGCTCCGTCGCCAATGGAAGCGCCTTCTGAAACAGATCTTGAGCTTTTTCGAGATTCTCCTGGGCGAGAAAGCGAATTGCCAGGTTCTTGTAAATGGCAAAGTCAGGATCCGCTTCAACGACGACTTCCCCGGCCTGAAGCCACAGCGGATCTTCCGTGCACTTGCCCAGCAACATTTGTTTGAATATCTTTTTTGCCAGTTCTATATCTTTTGGATTGGCCCTGAAGCGGGGCTCCAGTTTTTCCTTGATCCGGTTGCAGTCCATCGGGATGCCAAGACTGATGAAAATATCATCTATCTGGCTCTGGTATTTCTGATAGCGATCCACCGGCTTATTCTCCTGCCCTGCTTTCTTTATTTTCTGGTCCAGAATCTCGGACAGCTTTTCGTATTTTTCAATCGTCTGATCGTCATTGAGCGACTTCTCTTTGATGTAGTTAACCTGAATGGTTTGCATATAGGGGATAAGCGTTCCATCCATGATATCAGCGCCGTTCTTCTCAAACGCTTCATCCATAATTGCCTGAAGGTCCTTTGCCTTTTCCGAATTAATATAGTAGATGTAAGCGGCAAGCGCCTTGCGGTTGACTATGGAAGCCTCTTCGTTGCAGGGGGTATGCTTTATGCGAAGATCATGGATCGTAACCAGGGAATCAGCATACTTTGCTTTTTTGCCAGGATCGGTCTCCTTTTTTGCCAGACCGTCGTAGATCTCAGCGCCGTAGATGTAGATATTTTTAGTCAGAGCAGGAGTATTCTGAATCAGCCAGTTGAGGGGGCCGATTGCCTGTTTGAAACTTCCGGCTTTTTTGGCGTCGTTTAGCAGTACGATCGACTCCTGGGCCTTGGCCTTCATTACGCCGTCTTCCGGCCATTTGAAGTCCTTGCATTGGCTTGATGCTGAAAGTACCAGGCCAAAAACGAAGCCGAGCGACAGAACTCCTGACAGTACAGTTGTTTTCATGGTGTTTATCAATTCTAATCGAACTTTCTTTTAATAAACCACTGATCGTTGAGCGTAATCCCGAAGTATACTTTATAGTAACTCTCTTCTAAAATGTTTTCTGACTTATTTCCCCGTTTGCCTATTCGAAAGGCCAAATCCAAACTTGAACGGCCAGCCGGGAGTGAAAGGCCAAAATTAATGCCAAAATCCTTAACCTGCTTATTATTTGCCAAAAAAGGGTATTTCTCCACGCTCAGGCCAGCTCTGTAGGTCATTCTCTTGAAGAAACTCTGCACGGCGTAGAGATCCGGCGTTATTTCGCCACCCACTGCGAGCCTCCAGGACTGATCCAGGCCCTCTTCATCCTCGCTGTCCAGACTCCTGAATTTTGACCAGTCCTGAAAGGCAAAATCTACGCCGATCAGCCATCGATAGCCCTTTCCAATTGAAAAACCGGCTCCAACCTCCTCCGGAAGATACAGTTGACCCCTGGACGACTGGAGGGTGAGTGAATCGATAATCTGGTCCAGAAAGTCTGTTCTGGAAAAGGTTACATCGCGGGTCGCATTGAGCTTGGTCGCAAAGGAATAGACCGCTCCGGCGCTAAACTGGTATTCCCCCCCGAAAATTGAGTCCCGGCGGTATCCCAGGGCGGCTGTAAAGCCAAAATCCCGGACGTAGACCCGCTCGGACAGCTTCACCTGAAACGGGGCACTTGAAGGGACATCCACATAGTTGGTATATTCGTTCAGGATCGAGCTAAAAATATAAGCTCCTGTGAGGCCCACCGACAGATGGCGGGTGAGCCGGACCCCATTTGACCAATACACCTGGGTAAGGCCCCCTGAGCCGTTTTCCTTCACGCTTGCGTTTCCTGTGCCGCCAATGATAGGGTCGCTGTATTCCAGCGTATAATCTACATTGGTGTAGGGCATAAGGCCTACGGAAGTTGTCCACTTGCCTGGCTTGACCGGGAAGGATGTGACAAGGTAATTCATGTTGCCGCCCTGGGTTTTCTCGTCCGTCTCTTCCCCCGTTATATTCCTTGATTCATACAGGATACCTGCCTCAAATGTGGTGAGCCCGTTGTAGATGAGAAAAGCCGGGTTCTGATTGTTGATAAACCACAATTGGGGCGCCCCAATCCCGATGCCTGCCATTCCCTGGTTATGGGTCAGGGCGGTGCCGTATTTTTCTCCGATGCCAAACGTTGAAAATGGTGATTGCGCGGCTTGCCCCGCAGCGCGTCCTACGATGACCAAAGCCAATGCTGCCGAGAAGAAATACGTATTAACGATTGACATTATAATTCAAAATGCTGTTTAACCCAATCAGAACAAGGTTTGGGCTTGCAAATATGGAGGCTTTCAGATTGTTTTCAAAAAATCGCGCATCGCCTCCGGTAAGCGCCACCTTCAATCCGGTGTATTTTTTGCTGTATGCGGCGACGATGCCATTGATCTCTTCCAGCATACCATAGAATACACCGCTCTGAATGGCCGATTCCGTGCTATCTCCCGTAAAAGCCGGATTTTCAATGGGGTTGACCAACGGCAGCCTCGCCGTATATTCGTGCACCGCCCGGAAACGCATGGTCAGTTCCGGTGAAATAGAGCCCCCCATATAATTTTTTTCGGCATCGCTGAAATCAAAGGTAATACAGGTGCCCGCATCTATGGTAAGAGTGTTCGATTCCGGAAAAAGTTGTATGGCCCCGCAAACTCCAGCA
>DATBVZ010000312.1:0-5351 GCA_036515095.1 Cyclobacteriaceae bacterium
TTAAAGCGGGTTTGCAGTTCCCGTAAGAAACTCAGGTCTACGTATAATTTTTCATCTGCACTGCAATAAAATGGCCCGGTCGCCGCACTGGCAAAGCCGCATGCTGATCGCACGCTGCCCGAAAACAAAACCAGGGTAGGCTCACGGTAACCGTCCAGCAGTGAGTTCCACACATCCTCTGTATCAGCAAGCACTACCGCCGTAAACTCAGCAAGCACCTCCTCCTCGGGCGACGGTGCGTAGCTGGTTCCCTGCTCTACACCATAGCTTTGCGAGCCTGAAGATATCTCCTGCAAAAGAGCCAGCGGATTCTTGCCCATGATCCAACTGATAAGGACAATGGCAACGATAAGACCCAGGCCACCTTTCGTAAACAGCCCACCCATGAGGCCGCCCAACATGCGTCCGCCGCCGGCACCCTGTCCGCGCTGATCGCTTACGTTCGAACTTCTTCTTCTGCCCTGCCAACGCATCTTGTTTTACGGTTTAGGTTATCGTATGCAGCTACACAATTTACACAGTGCCATCCATTTTTTATATCGGCATGTTCAAATAGTTGCCAGGCTACTGCAACAATCTAACCACCTTGACTTGATTCCATTTGAACGTGTCTCCCCCACGGGGCGGGAGCGCTCGCTCGCGCCGCTACAAGAGGGTAAAATCGTTGTATTTGAAGCGGATTTTAAGTTAACTTCAGGTTCAACTCATTTCATAATGACTTACCGGATCGTGTTGTTAGTGGTGTTTTCTTCCGTGGCGGTCAGGGCACAAACTCCCCAAAAGCCATGTCCTTGCTGTTATCCGGAAGCCAGGCAATTTGATTTCTGGATTGGCGAATGGGAAACCTATACGCCCCAGGGCAAGCTGGCCGGGACGAACAGGATTGTGGTGATGCAGGATAGCTGCCTCCTCCAGGAAAATTGGAATTCCAACGATTCACCGTATTCAGGAACCAGTTACAATTTTTATAATCCTGGAACCCGGAAGTGGCAGCAAGTGTGGCTTGACAACCAGGGAGGGAATCTCCTACTCGAGGGCACCTTTGAAAACGGCAGGATGATCCTCACCAGCGGGGAACTTCCGAACCGGGAGCAGAAACTTCAGATCGACCGGATCACATGGACTCCCAACAAGGACGGAACGGTGCGGCAACTCTGGGAGATCACCACGGACAAGGGTAAGAACTGGACCGTAGTTTTTGACGGGTTATACAAAAGACTGAAATAAAAGGTCACTCCGATACGGTTCACAATCTTCGTATGCCCATTCCGCCATCGGCACAGATCACCTGGCCGGTAGCGTAAGGAATTTCACCTTCAGCAAGCGCTGCGACAATTTTTCCGATGTCTTCAGGTTTGCCCCATCTTTTTTCGATCGTCAGACCTTCCCGTATAAGCCTATCGTATTTTTCTTTCACACCCGCCGTCATATCGGTGTCGATGATACCGGGTCTTACTTCATATACCGGTATGCCGACCTCCCCAAGTCGCGCAGCCAATAGCTTTGTCATCATGCCAAGCCCGGCTTTGGCCATACAATATTCCCCGCGATTGAGCGAAGCCACTTCCGCCGAGATGGAGGTAATAGTGATGATGCACCCTTCGAATGACGGTGTCACCGTTTTTTGCGCTATCATCCTTCTCCCGATGTCCTGGGAAAGGAAGAATGTTCCCTTCAGGTTAATATCCATTACATAGTCAAATCCCTCCTCATCCAGTTCAAGTACATCCACCCTCTTTTTGGGGGCAACCCCCGCATTATTCACCAGTACATTCAACCTGCCGAGATACTCAGCCGCCTGGTCAGCAATTTTTTTTCTGTCGGAGGCATTGCCAATGTCCCCACGGCAGTAAAATACACGGTAACCATATTTTTCCAGCGACACGAGTTTCTCGGTGATCTCGGATTCGGGACGAACCCCGTTAATCGCAAGATCAAATCCCCGGCTGGCGAGGGCATCGGCAATGCCATAGCCTATCCCCCTGGTACCTCCCGTAATCAATGCTGTCTTTGTCATTTATTCCTTTTTTATTTCTTTCAAGGCAGCCGCTTCAGGCAACGCTTTATAATAGGGATCAAGCGGAAAGCAGCCCGAGATCATCCCGTTGCGTGGCGCGGTGGTGCAATCGGAAAATGTCCGGCAGATACGGTCGCGTTTCAGTGCATTCCCCTGCAGGATATCATCCGGCATCTCCGGATACGATAAGACCATTCTACCCAGGCCCACAAAATCCGCCAGGCCGTTAGCCAGCACATGGTGGCCCACATTCGGGAGCCATTCCTGAAGATACGAATAAGCTGACCCGACAATGGCAAGATCGGGAAAGGCTTTTTTCACTTCTGCGGTTGCCCTGATCTGCCGGGCAACCCCTGCAAGCGGATCCTCCGGAGGCTGGTATCCATCGGAAGGCGGAAACAGGGCCGGTCGTTGAATATGGGGATTATAATACGGACTCCCTGCTGTGATGCAAACCAACTCGATATCCAGCAGGCGAAGCAGCTCCAGGAATTTGAAGGGTTCCGTAAGATCAAAGTCAGCCCCCGATTGGCTGGCCCCAAAAGCATACGGATACATTCCATTGTAATCTTCGGGAACACCAACTTCATCGGGGCCTTTGGTAAAAGGCATCCAGTCGAATACACTCATCCTGACAGACAATTCCATTCCAGGCACGGCTGCTCTGACACCTTCAACTATGGAAGTCAGGAAGCGCGTGCGATTTTCCAGACTGCCCCCGTACCGGCCCGGGCGGTCGGTTGCGCTGAGAAATTCGTGGCCAAGATAGCCGTGACAATGTTTGATGTCCACGAAATGGAATCCGGCTTCCCTTGCCCGTTTTGACGCGACTATGAAGTCTTCGATAAGGTAGTCGATGTCATCGTCTGTCATCAGCGGATAGTCCTTACCCAGCCCGAATTTGCGGTCCAGGAGGGGATGATGATAAAGGATTTCAGGTTCCATCTTCCGTGTATCGACAGGTTTGCAGAAGCGGCCGGAATGGGTCAACTGCAGTCCGATGAGAAGATCATCCACAACGCCAAATCGCGCTTCGTGGTCCGTGACCAGCGAAGCAAACAACTGTTTGAATTCATCGAGGTTTGCTTCATTGATCACAAGCTGATTTGGGTTTGCCCGGCCGTCGTGACGTACGGCAACAGCCTCGCATCCCCAAAGCAATTTGGCTCCGCTGATTGCGAAGTGTTTCCAGCGCCTCCGCGTATAGTCGGAGGGCTTGCCATCCGTCAGTCCGTCCCATCCCTCCATGGGAAGAATGCAGAACCTGTTGCCTGTTTTTCTGCCGGATTTGAGCACATAACTCTTGCCAAACGGGGATGGTGCCGACAGGGTCTCGTCAAAGGGAAGGTCAGCGCCTACTGACTCCACGTACCGGAGAAAGTCAGCGCTGGTCTTTAGTTGAGCAATTCGTTTGTATTTTGGTTTGTGTTTCGTGGCCATGGCTTTGTTCAAGTCCTGCAGTCCGTTTCTTATAACTATTCCGTCATCCGGTAAAGCGATGTGTTATCATATGGATCGAATTTTCAGCCTATCCCGCTGAAGAACGTGTAGTAGGTTTCATTGCGTATCAGCTTAGTCACGTAAAGCATCAATTCCCGCGCATGGTAGTCACCCCACATGCTGGCTTCACCGCAGGGTATTTTTCTACCCTGGGGGACGTTGTCCCATCCGTTCGGACGATGATACACCGAATGAAGGACCAACCCCTGATGCTTTGGATCCATGGAGAGATACGGTTCGTGCAGTAAAGTTTTTGCTATGCTCAGGCCGGCCTGAAAATACCGGCTTCCTCCTGGATCATTCCTGTTTTGAAGGTACTTCCCCAGCCTCAGCAGCCCTTGCGCCGCAATGGCTGCCGCTGAGCTGTCGACCGGTTCATGGTCATTGAAAGGATCCGACACAGACTCATAGCAATCCCTGATGTTGCATAACCCCGGCGCTCCCGTATCCCAGAACGGTATGCCATCCAGCGTAGAATGGGCCATATAGAAATCGCATGTTGCCCGCGCAGCTTTCAGGAAAACAGCCTGTACATCTTCGAAGGCGACATCCGGTTCCGGGCTATCGTTACGAAGTGTATCCAGAAATTCGAGTTCTTCCGCGAAGCCACACATTGCCCACGCAAGACCTCGCGTCCAGGTGGTAAACCCGCTGTAGCCTTGTTGTGAATTAGGACACCTGTAATTGCCATCGTTGGTGTTAAATACGCTCTCATGGGCAGTACGACCCCACTCATCGTATTGGTCACGACCTTCACCATAAAACACCGAGTACCTGGCCGTCGCGAGGAGGTGTTGCACGGCCCTGCCGATCAATCCAATTCGTCTGTCGTTTTCATCCATCAGTACGTGACCCAGGCGTCCGCTCAACATCACTATCCGGCAGGAGCGCACCGTGTCCACAAATAAGGAATGTGGCCCATTGAAGGAATATATAAACCCGCCTTCATGAATAACCGTCCATCGCATGGCCTGAACAGCACCGCTGACCTTCAGGGCCAGCTCATAGCAGTTCTTCTCCCATTCGTCATAAGCGTATTTCTTCTCTGCCATCAGCCGGAGCAGGTTGCCATACGTACTGATGTTATTAAACCCGTGATCATGCACACCTTTATGCGTGAGATGAGGGGCCATTTTTTTCAGCGTGTTCCTTCTGCCGGTTTCCAGGAACGAAGGCTCTCCGGTTGCATCAAATTGAAGCAACGCTGAGCCATACTGAAATCCCTGCGTCCACTCGGTCCACCCACGTGTCGTGTAATTTCCGTTGATGGTAAAAACCGGCGAGCCCATTGCCGGGTCCAGCGTTTTTTCAATCGCAATGATTTTGTCTCCGGAAAGTTGCCAGAACCGGTTGATATCGTTCACTAACTGGCCAGGCTGAAGTGTGAGGTCCGCTTTCATCCGTGTTGGTTCGCGTTATTTCTGGCTGGTGACAGTCTCCGGATCTTCACTTTTACTGAAGTAAAGGTGCCACAAAACTATGATCAGTGTCGTTGTGCCATGGATCACATAGAGAAGTAGGTCCAGATTCCATGCTCCCACCTTCATGGGCAGAACATCGATGGTGGCAAGGAAGATGACAACAAGCGCAATGGCGGAGGTAACCAGCACCGCGCGCGGCGGTTTCCTGAAAGTCACCGCACAAATAACGATGGGCGCCATCATCGATGTGCCGGTGAAGCTGACCCTGGCCAGCAACGCAAGCTGGTCGCTCATGTAAATGGAAAACACCAGTACAATAACCGAAAACACAAAAATTCCAATTTTTGTGTAGCGCATTACTTCCTTTTCCTGGCCGGGAAGCAGGGAATGGAGTTCCGATCCGAGCGCGAATA
>DATBVZ010000313.1:0-4327 GCA_036515095.1 Cyclobacteriaceae bacterium
CCCTAAGCTATAATGACATGAACGCGATCAGCATTAAACTGGCCTCGAACCAGCCCACAGCCAATGCGTTTCGCATGGTGGAGGATGTCATCAGGAAGTATGAACCCACAGCACCGTTCGAATATGATTTCGTAGAAGAGGGGTATGCGGCGAAATTTGCCGATGTGGAGCGGATCGGAAAGCTCTCCGGCTTTTTCACAATCCTCGCCATCTCTATCAGTTGCCTGGGAATTTTCGGGCTTGCATCATTCATTGCCGAGAGGCGTACAAAGGAAATCGGCGTGCGGAAGGTATTGGGAGCCTCCGTATTCAGCCTGTGGAAGATGCTTTCCAGGGATTTCGTGCTTCTTGTGGTCATTTCCACTGCCATTTCCATTCCGATTGCATGTTATGTCATGAGCAACTGGCTTCAGTTTTACGAGTATCGTACGGATCTCAGTTGGTGGATCTTTGGGCTGTGCGCCGTCGGGGCGTTGGTGATCACACTGCTTACCGTGAGTTATCAGTCGGTCAAAGCATCTATGGCCAATCCTGTGAAGTCCTTGCGCAACGAATGACATTCTAATGAAGGAAATCAATCCGCAACCACCCCGCCTCTTCCTCCGCTTCTTCCGCTGGTACTGCCACCCGAAGCTGGTGAAGCACATAGAGGGTGATCTGGTGGAGTTGTACCGTGAACGGGTAAGAGAGTCAGGGAAGAGAAAGGCGGACGTAAAATTTATTGTTGATGTATTACTCCTTTTCAGGCGCGGAATTATTAGACCAGCAGAAGGCTACAAAAACTTAAACGCGTACAGTATGTATAAAAATTATTTCAAAGTAACCTTCAGGGTTTTCAACAGGGAAAAGCTGTATAGCCTGATCAATGTTTCGGGCCTGGCCCTGGGGTTTACCTGCTGCTTAATGATTTATCTTTTTATAAGGGATGAGCTTAGCTATGATACATTCCACCTGGACAATGATCAAATTTACAGGGTGGCTTCCGCCTACATGCGGCAGGGTAAATGGGAACCCTATGCCTCGAACTCATGGAGAACCGGTGAACTGATCGAAACAAATTTTTCGGAAGTGAAGGAGTTGGTAAGGATCAGGGACAGCGAAGAGGTATTTGTATTTGGCGACAAACAGATGTATGAAAAAGGAGTTGCCACCGTGGATGAAAATTTCTTTAAAGTTTTCAACTTTCCCCTGCTAAAGGGAAACCCGGCGGAGGCGCTCAAAGGATCGAACAAGGTAGTGATCTCTGAATCGATGGCTGCCAAATATTTCGGTGAGCAGGATGCCATAGGAAAGGTTTTCGAGGTGCGTGACAGCGCATTCCAACTCCAGGTCAGCGGAGTGATGCAGGACATGCCGCCCAATTCCCACTTTCATTTTGATTTTCTTATTTCAGGTGAAACACTGCGGCAAATGGCTGACCCTGGTATTTTCACCAATGTAGGATGGGATTCCCAGTACCTGTACATCAAAACTGCTCCCGGTACTGACCCTGCTATCATGGAATCACGGTTTTCTGACTTCGTCGATCAGAATCTTGGTCCATTCACTTCTGGTAATTTCAAGCTTTTTCTTCAGCCCATGCTGTCCATCCATCTTCAGTCGAATATTGGGCTTGAGATCGAAGCAAATGGAAGTATGAACCGGGTCTATATCTTTTCCGTAATCGCCATTTTCATTCTTGGGATAGCCTGCGTCAATTATATGAACCTCACTACCGCGCGGTCGTTAAGAAGGGCGAGGGAAGTGGGCATGCGCAAAGTGCTTGGGGCGAAAAGAGCCGACCTGGTTGGGCAGTTCTTTAGTGAGTCGTTCATCATGACTTTTCTGGCTGTTGCAGTCGCTTTTGTATTCACATTTTTTCTTATCCCGGAATTTAACCGGTTTGCCGGAAAGGAAATTTCTCAGAATGTTCTGTTCAACCCGCATCTATTATTCACGCTCCTTGTTTCATTGGTTGTTATCGGGCTGGTTTCCGGTACCTATCCCGCCATCATTCTCTCATCGTTCAGACCTTTGAATAGCATGAAAGGCAGTGGGAATGCCGGAAAATCTGGCTTTGCATTCAGAAAAGGACTGGTGGTTTTACAGTTTACAATCTCCATTGGCTTGATCGCTGCCTCTGCCATTGTGTTTCAGCAATGGGAGTTCCTGAAAAATAAAGAGTTAGGGATTAATAAGGAAATGCTGGTATCCATTCCTTTACAAACTATGGACAGGAGCCAGCTGGAGACTTTTAAGAACGAGCTTTTTACAAATGCTTCCATTAAAAAAGCTGGCACTTCCAATATGAAAATGCCTGGATGGATATCCAACAGTACTTCCTATATAGCCCAGGATGTGGAAATTGATGAAGAGGCCCGGAAAAGCATGAAGATTATACGGGTTGATTTTGATTTTCTTTCAGCTATCGAAGCCGAAATGATTGAGGGTAGGAACTTTTCAAGGGATTTTCCTTCCGACCCTACCTCTTCCATTATTTTGAATGAATCCGCTGTGGCTCAGCTCGGTTGGAAAGAATCTCTTGGAAAGTGGCTCGAATTGGGTAGACAAAGGTATAACGTGGTAGGAATCGCCAGGGATTTTCATTTCGAATCGCTGTACAGGGAGATCCCCCCGACTATATTCATTCTTTCACCGGATTGGCTGAACTGGGTGTATGTAAGAATTGACGCTCAAAATATTCCGGCCGCACTTGCGCATATAGAGGCGACATATTCCAGGTTCGTGACCAACAGGGATTTTTCCTATTCTTTCATGAATGAAGATATTGAACAGCAGTACGTAGCTGAAGAAAAATTCACCCAAACATTTACCATTTTCACGATCCTCGCGATCATCATTGCCTGCTTGGGTACTTTCGGACTGATCTCATTTACCGCGGAGCGTAAGACAAAGGAAATAGGAATAAGAAAAGTGCTCGGCGCTTCTGTTGGTAACGTTACCTTTATGCTGATCCGGGAATTTATCATTTTGTTTTTCATCGCGGGCATGATTGCATGGCCGGTCACCTGGTACTTTATCAATAGCTGGATCGAAGGTTTTATTTACAGGACATCTGTTGGGCCTGAATCCTTCGTTTTGGCCACATTAGTCGCGGCAATTATCATAGTTGCTACGACTGGCTTCCGGGCTATGAAGGCAGCAGTGGCTAACCCGGCAGATAGCCTTAGAGCCGAATGAAAACGGAGATGAATTGAATAAAGCGAAGCCCATACCACCCAAACTCTTCCTCCGCTTCTTCCGGTGGTACTGCCACCCGAAGATGGTGAACCATATCGAAGGCGATCTCGTGGAGTTGTATCGTGAACGGGTAAGAGCGCTTGGGAGGCGAAAGGCGGATGTAAAATTTATTGTTGATGTATTGTTGCTGTTGCGGCCAGGCATAATCCGGCCTGTGACAGGACGCAAAAATGTAAACCACTATGCCATGTATAGAAGCTATTTTAAGATCGGTTGGAGAAACCTATTCAGGAACAAAGCTTATTCGGCAATCAACATCGGAGGACTTGCCATGGGCATGGCGGTAGCAGTGTCGATCGGTTTGTGGATACATGATGAATTGTCACTTAACAAGTATCACGAAAACTACGATCGCATTGCGCGCGTCATGCAAAGGGTGACGGTGAACGGTGACACCGGTGAGAATAAGTATGTGCCCTTTCCGTTGGGCCCGGAGTTACAGCAGAGTTACGAAAATGACTTCGAACATGTTGTGATGTCAACATTTCTTCAGGATCGTATCATTTCCAATGGCGATAAAAAATTCAACCAACTGGGCCAATACATGCAGCCTGGGGCGCCCCACATGCTAACGCTCAAGATGCTGAGGGGTACGCACTCCGGACTTAAAGAAATGCATTCAATATTATTGTCAGAGTCCCTCGCGACAGCACTTTTTGCAGATGAAGATCCCATCAATAAAGTAGTGAGGATGGACGACCGGTACGACCTTAATGTAACCGGCGTGTATGAGAATCTCCCGAAAAATTCCGACTTCAGTGAATTGGCCTTTATTGCTCCATGGGACCTTTACATTGATGCCAACAAGGATTGGCTGAACCGGTTCCTTGATTCGTGGGGAGATGCCATGATCCAGATCTTTGTGCAGGTTCCTGCGGATGCGGATATGGCTATGATCGGGAATAAGATCCACAACACGATACAAGACCATGTAAAGGAAGAAGAAAAGGCGGTTGACTTTCAAACCTTTCTTCACCCTATGATGAAATGGCACCTGTATGACAAGTTTGAAAACGGTTACGCCTCGGGTGGACAGATTCAGTTCGTATGGCTTTTTGGAGTCACCGGTGTAACCGTTTTCAAACTT
>DATBVZ010000314.1:0-3309 GCA_036515095.1 Cyclobacteriaceae bacterium
GGTTTGCGGCATCAGCGCCGCCTTTCAGTATCAAAGACGCCATTCCACCAAATAAACGCATCTGACGTTTGGCGATTGCATGACCGGGGTGTTGTGGCAAACCGGGGTATATGACCTCCTCAACAGCTGGGTGATGGTTCAAATACTCAGCTATCTGGGAAGCATTGGAAGAATGCCGCTCCATACGCAAAGCCAGAGTTTTGATTCCGCGCAGTGTCAACCAGACATCCATTGGTCCGGGTACTGCCCCGATTGCATTTTGCAGAAATTTTAAGGTTTCATAAGCGGCGGCATCGTGAGTTACGATCGCGCCGCCAATGACATCAGAATGCCCACCAAGATACTTTGTGGTCGAATGGATGACAAAATCTGCCCCCAGGGCCAGGGGCTTCTGCAAATATGGGGAAGCAAAGGTGTTATCGACTGCCACTTGCACCTGTGGGTGTCTACTTTTAACCCGCTTACTAATCTCGGCAATATCCGCAATTTTGAGCAACGGATTTGTGGGGGTCTCGATCCAGACTAACCGTGTTTCAGGGCGCAGAGCGGCATCCACTAGGTCCGGGTCGCTGATATCAATATATGAAAACTTCAACCCATAACCCGAATGGACGCGTTCGAACAAGCGGTATGTGCCTCCATAAACGTCATTGGATGCCAATACATGGTCGCCGGGTTTGACCAGCTTAAGCAGCGTATCAATGGCAGCCATGCCGGATGCGAATGCTAATCCGTAGGTTGGAGCGGCACTGCCCTGCCCTTCTAGAGTGGCCAAACAGGCTTCCAAAGCACAACGGGTGGGATTAATAGTTCGGCTGTAATCGTAACCTTTAGTCACACCGACCTGTTCCTGTGCATAAGTTGATGTTTGATAGATCGGGGTGATCACTGCACCTGTGGCAGGATCTGGCGCCTGACCAGCATGTATCGCCAGGGTTTCAAAATTGTCTTGTTTGGGCACGTCATACCTCTTATCTAAATTTATTTATGGAAACCGTTCTCCATTGATTCTTTTCCAACCTTAACACACAATCCGCGCAATACACAATAGGCTGAAATACCTATGAAGGTGATAACCAAAAAGTTTAGTACCTTACTATTTTACTGATCCCGTAATGGATTGCTGAGTTACCATTCGGGATCCAGTCCTTGTTCATATCTGCCTTAAGCAATTGCACTTATCTATTAACACGTAAGAAAGCGCTTTAAATTTTAAAGCCACCAGTTTATAGTTTGATCCACACAATTTGATAGGAAAGAGAAAGGAGCTGACAGAAGACCTTCATGAATCCATTTTTTATCGCTTTGGCGGGACTATTTGTATTTTGGGGATTCGCGTTGATCAACAAAAATAGAAACAGGGATCGACATACTGTTCGAGTTCCCATTCGTATACATTCCCATTTTCGAAAATCCACCCGGAACTAACTTAGTATTTTTTAGGTGGCCTTTCTTCCTATTGAAAAGGAGCATTTTTTTGGATCACAACGTTTCCCCTGATTCACAATTTCGTATTCCACCTTTTGTTTGGGTCCTGGTTGCAGGCGTTTTAATCGGTGGAATAGCTATTCTAGTATTCAAAGTCGCGGTTGGAACTGTCATATCCTATGGATTTTTTGGAATCATGATGTTAAGTCATTTCTTCATGCATGGAAATCATGGGTCTCACAATAATCGTTCAGATAACAACACCTTGCAAAGTGGACCGGGCGACCAGCAAAGCAGCCAAGACAACAAAGGTCATTCCAGCGGCTGCCATTAAGGAATAATATTGACGCCAACCCAGTACAGCGATGATTTGCTGGCGTTGAATTTATTATATGCTGGGAAAAAACCTTTGGTGCGGAATAAGGCTTTTTTGTTTAATTTAATGAAGGCAACAAATTTTTCTTATATGGCCTAATTCCAACCAGTTTGAACCATCCTATTTATAGAATAAGCAGAACTGCCCGTGATAAATACCGTTAAACGACCCTTTGATTAACAAATGGGTCAACCTATACTGAGCGTACAAGATGGAGGTAAAGATGAACCCGGGGACTATTCAATTAATGGAATTTGAAAAGAATTGTAATCTAGTGATTGAGGAAATCATCCAAAATCTTACCCAAGTAAATCTGGCAGTGGTCGAGTCTTTTGACCTGCAGGAGGCCAGGGCAAACCACAGCCAATGCGCCTGTCCGCACCATGGCACCGACCAGTGTGCCTGCCAGCTTGCAGTCTTGCTGGTTTATGGTGAGGATGCAGAGCCGGCTAGCCTGATGGTGCACGGCAACGAGGAGCGGACAGAGGTATCCATCATAGATTCGCTGGGACAAACCATTAAACCAGATATGAAATCCAAAATCCTTTTGGCTCTCCAATCAAAATACTTGCCAATGTCTCAACTCGAATCACAAATATATGGTTCGAGATAAAGAAGCGCTTCTTAATGAGTTGGAAAAAGAAACGGATCATGTGGTCAGGATTCAATATCTTTTGGAGGAAAACGTTAGCTGTTATCAAATAAGAAAAGAAATAAAAGATTTGATTTATGCTTTAACAGAAATAAAGCTGATTTTAATTAAGGACCAGCTGCAATCCTGTTTAGCGGTAATGATTCACTCGACTGACCAAGCGACTTTTCAGAATGAAGTTCAAATAGTCGACAAATTATTAGGTTTAACCGTCAATTCTTGAAATAATGGAGTCTACTCAAAATGAATGAACTTGCCAATCGGCGGCCAATTTCATTTCCAGTGCAAGGAATGACCTGCGCTTCATGTGTTTCGCACGTGGAACACGCTTTAAATGAGCTTCCAAGCGTCACTGACGTAGTCGTTAACCAGGGGACAAATAAGGCCAGCCTGAATTACGATCCGGTGCAGGTAAATATAGCAACCTTTCAAAAGGCCGTGATGGATGCAGGCTATGCCATCTCTCAACAAGAAATCAACCTGAAGATCACAGGAATGACGTGCGCCTCTTGCGTAGACCACGTCGAAAGTGCCTTAAAGGAAATACCCGGTGTAACCAAAGCGAGTGTAAATCTGGGGCTTGAAAAAGCGCGGGTTCAATATATTCCCGAAGTGGTAACCGTTTCTCAAATGAAACGTGCGGTACGGGACGTGGGTTATGAAGCTGCGGAACAGGATGCCGCGGTCGATAATCTCGATCGAGAGCGGAAAATCCGTGAGGACGAGATTCAGCGTCAGGGTAGGAACCTGATCATAGCTGGAACGATTGGTATCCTTGTAATGATGGGTACGTTTTATGACATGCTGGGCCCGTTCCAAGTGATCGTCCCTAAATTTCTTTCGTACAAATGGG
>DATBVZ010000315.1:0-2202 GCA_036515095.1 Cyclobacteriaceae bacterium
GGCCCCCAAAAGAAGTAGGTTTGTTCTGCGCGAGTATGAATTCCCAAATTTGACGGTCATCCGGGAAACCCTGATTTTCAGGTCAGTCTGCCGGAGGAAGTTGTTGGGGCTAAAGTGAGGTTCGCTGAAGAAACATTCAAATCAGGGGTGCGCGCCCGGGGCGTGAAGGGAGCCGGTAGGCATGCCGTTGGTTTTCTGCAGAGAAATTAGTTGATTGAGTTTGTCAGTTAAAAATAAAAATTACTTAAATCAAAAGTGAACAGCGTTGAATCGAATGCAAGCGAAGGGGAGAGGATACATCAACTGATGACAGTGCTTTACCCGCTGTTCCGCAGCATCACCGGCAACGGCGTGCGTGAAACGCTCGCAATTCTTAAGCAATATATCCCGCTGGAAACGTTTGAGGTCCCTTCAGGTACCCGGGTCTTTGATTGGGAAGTGCCCAGGGAATGGAATATTTCTGAGGCATACATAAAGAATTCGAAAGGTGAAAAAATAGTGGATTTCAAAAAATCGAATCTTCACCTGATGAATTACAGCATTCCGGTTAACCTCAGGGTTACGCTGGAGGAACTGAAGAAGCATCTCTATTATTTACCGGACTATCCCGACTGGATACCCTATCGTACTTCCTATTACAAGGAAGACTGGGGTTTTTGTATAACGTACACTCAGTATCAGTCACTTCAGGAGGATACCTACGAGGTCGTTATAGATGGTACGCTGGCGCCAGGAAGCCTTACCTATGGGGAGGTCTTTTTGCCCGGAAAGACCGATGATGAGGTATTGATCTCCACCCACGTTTGTCATCCTTCATTATGCAACGATAATCTTTCAGGGATAGGCGTCATGACCTTTCTGATACAGGACCTGATGAAGCGAAAGCTGCGCTATTCCTATCGTTTTGTCTTTATTCCTGCCACTATAGGAGCAATTACATGGTTGGCTATCAACAAGGAAAACGTCACCAAAGTAAAACACGGACTGGTCGCCACACTGCTGGGCGATCCGGGTCCTTTTCATTATAAGAGATCCCGGCGTGCCAATGCGGAAATCGATTCGATAGTTGAATATGTGCTCAGGCAGGACAGCTCGGAAAATAGGATGCTTGACTTTTTTCCATACGGGTACGATGAAAGGCAGTTTTGTTCTCCCGGTTTTAATCTTCCCATGGGCCGGCTGACAAGGGCATTGTATGGCGAGTTTCCTGAGTATCATACATCCGGAGACAACCTGGATTTTGTAAGACCCGAATGCCTGGAAGAGTCGCTTGGCATTTATTCTAAGGTCATCGAAATTCTGGAGGGCAACAGGACCTATGTCAGTCTGAATCCCTACTGCGAACCTCAATTAGGAAGGCGTGGGTTGTATGATCTGACAGGAGGTGATGTTCGGGGTAAGGATTTTCAGGTGGCGCTGCTGTGGATCTTGGCTTACTCGGACGGCACTCATACTTTGCTTGAGATTGCCAGGCAAACGGAGATAAGCTTTGCCACATTAAAATTGGCGGCAGACAGACTGCTGGAAAAGGGACTGCTCAAAGAACAAATATGACGAATGAGTTGGTTTTGGTTACAGCTTAATAAATAACTTGGTATCATGCACATGTCATTACTTCCCGTTGCGCATAGTGCGCAAGGATCTGCAATGAATCAGCCGCGAGGAGGGCATTATTTTTAACCAAACTTTATTCACCAACTCATAAATAAGACAACATGAAAGTAGTAATTCTTGCCGGCGGGTATGGTACGCGAATCAGCGAGGAGAGTGGGATTCGCCCTAAGCCCATGGTAGAAATCGGTGACAAACCCATACTTTGGCATGTCATGAAAATATACTCACATTACGGAATAAATGATTTCATCATATGCTGTGGATATAAAGGCTATATCATCAAGGAGTATTTTTCCAATTATTTCCTTCACACTGCGGATGTTACCCTGGACATGCGGTTAAACAAAATGGAAGTTCACAACGCCAACGCAGAACCCTGGCGCGTAACCCTCATAGACACCGGTGAGACCACCATGACCGGAGGCCGGATAAAGCGTATCCGGGATTATCTCTCTGACGAGACCTTCTGCCTTACCTACGGCGACGGTGTCGGCAATGTGGACATCAAAAAGCTTCTTGACTTCCACCGGGAAAATGAGGGGAAGGTCACACTGACCGCGGTTCACACGCCAGGACGGTTCGGGGCAT
>DATBVZ010000316.1:0-2586 GCA_036515095.1 Cyclobacteriaceae bacterium
GTTTCACCCACACCCTTTTCCACTGCTGTTAACGCCGGCTTTGTCCAGGATCTTTTCCAGGGGGCAAATCCTGGTGAAGGATGATTGCAAAAGATTTAGTCCGACAAAGGCTGCCAGGCCAAGCCAGTAAATGCTTACTAACCAGGCGAGCGTAATGCTGATCAATACCATGGATCCGGCTACTGCTCTGATAATTCGTTCTTTCATTGCTGTTTCTGTTGTTGATTAACTACCTGATGATCGTAGGAGGATTTTTCTACCGGGATAATGAATGCCCGGATTGGAAAGTCAGATTTCGTTTCACCGTTGTGCGCATTGATCAATTCGAGTGCCGCGTCCGCTTTAGGCGCATCCGTAAAGGTGAACAGGAAAATGGAGTCTGCCTGTGCACCACCACTGCTGAACCAATTGTCCAGGGCAACCTGTTTAAGGTGATCTTTAAAACCTACCGTTTCCGACAAACTGAATACCCCGATACCGGCACGGTCCATGATATCGACAATCGTCTTTTGGTATTCTTTCAAACTTGTTACAAGCAATAGTTTCATAGTCTTTGGTTTAATTTACTTACCTCACGTACTGTTTCATAGTCTTTTCTTTTCATTCGATAATAGAGAAGGGGCACCACAAGCAATGTCAGGAAGGTGGATGTAATGGTTCCTCCCATCAACGAAATGGCAAGGCCCTGGAAGATGGGATCAAACAGGATGACCACGGCGCCCAGGACCACCGCGCCCGCTGTCAGCAGGATCGGAGTTGTACGAACAGCGCCTGCTTCGATGATGGCCTGCTTCAATGGTATGCCTTCTTCCAGCCGGATGTTGATGAAGTCTATCAGCAAAACCGAATTCCGTACCATCACGCCGGCCAGCGCGATAAAGCCGATCATGGATGTTGCTGTAAAGTAGGCCCCCAGCATCCAGTGGCCCAACACAATGCCGATCAGCGACAATGGAATTGCAGCGAGCATCACAACAGGAACTTTAAAATCCTGGAACCAGCCCACGATGAGCATGTAAATGATGATAAGCACAGCAGCGAAAGCGATTCCGAGATCACGGAAAACTTCATAGGTGATCTGCCACTCACCGTCCCACTTCAGTGTGAAATTATCTTCAAACTCAGGTTGCTTGTTATAGGATTCTTCCAGCGTGTATCCTTGCGGTAATTCGATGGTGTTGAGCTTATCGGAGATTTCGGAAATAGCGTAAAACGGACTTTCAAGATCACCGGCCATATCCGCCAATACATACACGACCCGTTTCTGGTTCTTGCGATAGATGCTTTTCTCGCTGCTCTCTCTGGTAATGGTAACCAGATCGCCTACGGGAACTGCATTGCCCTGCCGGTTGATGATCTTCAGGTTGCGTATATCATTTACGCCTGCCTTGTGGCCATCATTTACCTGTAACACAATATTCACCGGGTCAAACGTCACGGGGTTATGCAAAACGCCGACGGGCATGTCCGACAATGCGGCATTCACTGTGGCGACCACCTGCGCGGGCGCCACGCCCGAACGCATTGCCCTTTCCTTATCAACTTCAAACCGGTACCCGGGCTGGTTTGCCTCCGTCATCCAGTCTACGTCCACGATACCTTGTGTTTCCTGCACCAAACGCTGTATATCCTTTGCTATCCGGATCTGGTCTTCATAATCGGGACCGTAGATCTCGGCCACAATGGTTGACAATACCGGTGGGCCGGGCGGTACTTCCACCAGCTTTACATTGGCATTGTACTTCGTGGCAATAGCCTGAATGGCCGGACGGAATTGTTTCACAATATCATGGCTTTGTATGCTCCTGTCTTTCTTGTCTACCAGGTTTACCTGTATATCGGCCACATTGTCACCGCTTCTCAAGTCATAATGACGAACAAGTCCGTTGAAACTTATTGGACCTGCAGTTCCTGCATAACCCTGGTAAGTGGTCACCAATTCCTGTTGAGCGATGTACTGTGAGATCTCCCGGGTTACCGCTGCGGTACGCTCCAGGGTGGTCCCCTCAGGCATGTCGATCAACACCTGAAATTCGTTCTTGTTATCGAAGGGTAACATCTTGACGGCTACCCACTGCGTATAGAAGAATGAGACGGAGCCCAGCAGGATTACTACAGTTCCCATGACGAAGGCCCAGCGTTTCCAACGGGTTTCAAGCAAGGGGTTAATGAACGACCGGTATAGCTTGTAGATCCTGGACTCTTCGAGCGTCGCCGAAGCTTTCTCATTATGTCCATCCTTGCCTCTCAGGAAAAGGTAGCCGAGGTAAGGCGTTAGGGTCAATGCCACTACAAGCGAAAGCAGCATGGCGATGGAGGCGCCAATTGGCATCGGACTCATATACGGTCCCATCATACCCGACACGAAAGCCATCGGTAATACAGCCGCAATTACGGTGAACGTAGCAAGAATGGTGGGATTACCCACTTCATTGATGGCAAATATGGCCGCCTGCAAGAAGGGCAGCTTCTTCATCCTGAAGTGACGGTGCATATTCTCGGCGATGATGATCGAGTCATCAACAACAATACCGGTAATGAACACCAGCGCGAACAGGGTGATCCGGTTGAGCGTATAATCAAGGA
>DATBVZ010000317.1:0-6449 GCA_036515095.1 Cyclobacteriaceae bacterium
AGCTGGTGGTCTACGGCGATGTGGGCCAGACGTTCCTCTACGGTGCGAAAGGCGGCGAGGTGTACGTCCAGGGCAACGCGGCGGGCCGGCCGCTGATCAACGCCGTAGGGCGTCCGCGCGTCGTCATCAACGGCACCTGCCTGGATTTTCTCGCGGAATCCTTCATGGCTGGCGATCCGCACAAGGGCGGGGGATTCGTCGTATTGAACGGCGTGGAATTCGACGACCAAGGCGCGGTCCGCAGCCAGCAAGCGCCTTATCCCGGATCAAACCTTTTTTCGCTCGCTTCCGGCGGCGCGATCTTTGTGCGCGATCCCCATCAAACGATCGGCAAAGACAAACTCAACGGGGCTGAATTCGCCGAGATGACGCAGGAGGACTGGCAGCTCATTCAGCCGTATCTCCAGGCAAATGAGCGCCACTTCGGCATTTCGATCGAACGGGATCTGTTGAAGGTTGACGGCAAAGCCGGTTCACCGCTCTCGGTGTACCGGAAAGTGCGTCCAATGAAAACGGCGGCGCTTGCCAAGAAGGCGGAAACATCCGATGAATAGGCGTAACTCTCAAAGCCCAGTGCAATTTCGGTGTTATCTTCTCTCCTTAATGCCTTCGGTAAACATATCAGAATGACCCCCTCGGAATTCAGGAAACACCGGGGGTGGGCAGAGCAAGTAGTCGCCCTCGATCTTCGGGTGCGGGTGTAACAGCGACTCTTTTTCATTCCCTTTCTTTTTCTGAATATCAGCATTCGCTCATAACATTCTGTAATTTCTGCATAAAAAAGATGTCCTTTCCTATCGGATAGGACGACAATCTCTTCCTTTTCTGGTAATCTCGTTTCATCAAATTCAAAAAGGGAGGTTTGCTATGTCAAGATTCAAAGTTGTGTGTTTGGTATTTTTCGGTTTTATGGTTTTGATGGGCCAGGAGGCCAGGGCGGAGTCAGGATGCATTCCGGTGAGTGTTCAGTCAGAGGCAACTTCAATTGACCCGGCGAATGTTTTTGCTATGTACAAAGGTACTATGGTGGCCAGTATGGAAGGTCAGCCTCCTGTTGTGGGGGTGACTGCTATTGTTCCGAGGGAAATCAAAGTGGGGGACGATGGAACAATACATATGAGCAGTACGTTGACTCTCTTCATGCCGGATGGGAGTACCTTGAAACAGACCGATGATGCGATTCTGGATCCTACGGAGATGCCGCTTGTCTATCGCGTAAACAGTCGGCTGAATATTGTTGAAGGTACGGGCTTCTTTACCAACACCGTCGGCAAGTTCATTGGCCATGGTATTTTCAATCTCGCTACGGGGCATGTCGAGGCCATCGCGGACGGGAAGCTCTGCTGGTAGGATGACCCTTAAGCCGGGCCTGATATATATCAAGGTACGTCACTGTCATTAAAGCCCTTTGCCTGAAAGATGGTGAAGGGCTTTTTGTTTGTTCTGAATATAATCCGAGTGTCTAAATGCTATTATCAATAAGCACACTTTAATAAAATTATGTTTCCTAATATGCACAAAGCCTCATAATAAAATGTTGCCCTTCTTGCGGGCGTTATGGTATTCTTCATCAATACTTGACGTCATTACTCGTTTGGAAAGCGCAAAATACCTTCGGGCAGGTGATTCGATAGAATGCAGGAATCGTTCAACAGCGTGCTGGCAGTGGCGATCCTGATCGGCGCTGTGCAGGGTCTTTTTCTCGCGATCGTGCTTGCGGTCATGCGCAAAGGGAACCGCAGGGCAAACCTGTTTCTTGCAGCACTTCTGTTTACGAACTGCCTCGGACTCCTTGACGGTTTTCTGGATGTAACAAACTCTTATGCCAGATACCCGCGACTGATAGGAGTGCTCTGGCCCGGATATTATCTGGTCGGGCCCAGTCTCTACTTCTACGTGAAAGAATTGTCTTCGTCAAAACGTCCGACTACTTTATGGATTCAGCTTCTTCATATTCTCCCCGCGGTAGTAAGTGTCCTGTTTCTACTCCCTTTTTACTTTATGAACGCGAACGAGAAAGTCCTGATGTGGGCATCAATGAAGGATTCGCTGGAAGGCCTGCGCATTTCTCCGCTGAATGCAGGACTTTTGTCCGCGGTGCTCCAGAAGGTAGTATATTTACTTTTGTCGTTCCGGCTGATCGCCGCCTATTCTGCAAGGATCAAGCAGAGTTTTTCCTCGATTGAGAAGATAAGCCTCTCCTGGCTTCGGACCTTGCTTGCCCTCTTTTTTGCGCTCTGCTTTTTCTGTATCTTCTATGCATTGTTTTCCGCTTCTCTCGGCATCTCTCGAGAAGCCCATTATTCCTTTTATCTCGCCCTTACGGTCGTCACGTTCATGCTGGCCCTGAAGGTTTTTTTACAGCCGGAGATATTTTCCCGACTCGAAGCTGCCCACCGGTCTGAAGTCATTCGAACCGACGGTGACATGGCGCCGCCCCTTCCCAGAGCTCTTGCTGATGTTGCTGATGCTACGGGCGACACGGTGTCCAAGGGAAAATATCATAAGTCACGGCTGACTGATGAACGGGCCGCGGAAATAGAGCGACAACTCGTGAAGGTGATGGAAATCAAGAAGCCTTTTCTCGAACCGGAACTGACCCTGACGCTGCTTTCGGATGTTCTTTCAGTATCTCCCCATCACCTGTCTCAGGTGATCAACAGTGAATTGAACAAGAGTTTCTTTGATTTTGTGAATGAATACCGCGTACAAGAGACTAAGAGGCTCCTGATTTCTGCTGAGTCAAGTCGGATATCAATCCTCGGGATCGCCCTTGACGCGGGTTTTAATTCCAAATCCGCCTTCTATTCTGCTTTCACCAAACGTACCGGGATGACTCCATCTGAATTCAGGAAACAATCGAAATCCACAAATCATTCCGCAACCCCCAATTCTTCCAAGCGGACCTCATAGCATCTATTTCTCGGCCCAGTATCTCTTCGTGCTATCCATCGAAAAAAATGAAACTCCCCCGGGCAGGAGCCGGGGCTTTTGTACTGTTTCAAGCGAGAATCTGCTTGCGCCCTTCGTGCAGCCACTACATCACCAGACAGGGATCTGATGTCTTATGCGGCTCAATAAAGACCGCGTCGTTAAATTTATATTTTGGCTCGACATATGTGCAAAAAACATATATGCTCATGTGCAGGAGGTATGGCCATGCGAGCAACGGTGACAGTAGGCAAAAAGATTCTGGATGAACTGAACCGCGTTAGTGGCCAGCGGAAAACGACGTTTGCCATCAAGGAAGCGATGGAGTTTTATCTAAAACAGAAGAAGATTGAGAAAATCAAGTTGATGAAAGGCAAGTTGAAGTTCGACAGGACGGCGGAGGAAATCAGACACAGCGGAATGGGCGAGGATAGGTGAAACAACTATGAAAAAAGTACTATTGTTGCTGTTGATCATGTGTTTATTTCATGAAGTAATGAGTCCCGCGGCCGCATGTGCTGCGGAAAAGTTCAAGCTGTGGAACATCGACCATGTTGATAAAAACGAAATTATTGCCTGCAAAACCATAACTATCAGCGATGCCCAGAACACCCCGCAGGGCATCCTTGATCTTCTGTATAAGGATATCAGGAAGATCACGCGTCCAAAAATCCTTCTCATCAAAAACGAAGTCGCGTACGTCAATCTCGAGGGCGATTCAGAACATATAACGAACCGTTCGGGAACGACCGGCGCATGGTATTTTGGGGCGACTGTTGTTTTCAACCTCACGGAGTTCAAAAATATCAAGTATGTCTATTTTGTCGATGAAGGAGAGCACTTTGGTCCCGGCAAGTCGGAGCGCCTTGATTATTGGGTGTTGCTGAAACCTCAGGAAAAGCTGAAATACAAGGCCGAGATTGAAGACAGGCTGAATGCAAAAAACGAAAACGTGGTCCGCTATGTTGAATATCTGCGCGAAATCGGTGATTCCAAATCCATTGATGAACTGAACGACGTAAAGCGGCAGCTGAGAAAAAATGATTATGGCGGCTGTATTATGCGTCAAGATGAATTCGAAAAGTATCTGGACGATACCATTGCCGTAATCAAGCAAAGGAAGCACGAGAACAAAAGGCCATAGGCGTGGAGAGGTGAGGTTGTGCGCTCCGTGGCTTTTGCTGCGAGTGCGGCATGAGGAATTCGGAGTCCAGAGCGTCGAATGAAAAATACTCAAAACTGAACGTGAGGTGATTGCCATGGCGGAATTTTTCAGAAGATTGAAGATCAGGGCGATCCTGATCGGGATCGTATTCTGCATTCTGGCAACATTATACAGTTACTTCATTCCCGACACGGTTATGACAAGAATAACCGATGCCCAGATGACGAAGGTGGACGGAAAGTTCATGATCGCGACCGAAGACCGTCCCTTTGTCAATGAAGATGCCAGGTACCGGTTCAAGTTCAATTCCGGCACCATCCAGAACGATGCGATCAGGTTACGGGGGAAGGTGGTCAGGATCAGGAAATATGGATGGAGGATGCCGCTCTTTTCCCGCTATGAGAATGTCGTGAAGATTGAAGAAGTAAAGTAATATCGTGGAATTGGATCGCGGAATGCAGATTGTTAAGACTGCACGCAAGTGAGTGGGCAAAGGCGCAAAGAAAAGGACGGTAGGGCGGCAGGCTCACGGTATTAAGTTGTCGACAAAGTCCTACGAGTACGCGGTGGACGAATCGAAGAGGATCGGCCGCGGTTTCTGCGCGGGCGTCTTCCCGTGCGGCGTAAAACGTTTAGACTCAGGGCTAACCAGGCACCATGACCACGGGCAACGCTGAGGCACGAAAAAAGCCGATCGAAAATAAGGAGCCTGCCGGAGAATAATCCGGCAGGCTTTTTTGTTTGACGGGTGCACCCTTATTTGTTATCATGTAATTATTCCTGTAATCATGGAGGTTACAATGGTCCGAACCCAAATTCAATTGACGGAACGGCAGGCTGCTGCCTTAAAAAAGTTGTCCATATCGCGTCACCAGTCCATTTCCGAACTGATCCGCCAGGCGGTAGACACGATGATCAAGACCGGAGCGGTGGTCGATGTGGAAGACAAAAGAAAAAGGGCGTTGGCCATAGTTGGTCGGTTCAGGTCGGGCAAACGCGATATCTCCAAGGAGCATGACAAATATCTCGGCGAGTCATTCGGGAAATGATGATCTTTGTTGATACGTCGGCCTTTTACGCATTACTCGACCGGGATGACGCCAATCATGAAAAATCGAAGAAAGCCTGGTCTGATCTACTCAGCAGGGATGATATTCTTCTTGCCAGTAACTACGTAATCGTTGAGTGCTCGGCCCTGATACAGAATCGCCTCGGGATCGAGGCGCTTCGGGGATTCTATGAGGATATTATGCCGCTTGTGAACATAGAATGGATTGATGAATCTGTACACCGCTCAGGTGTGAGCGCGCTGCTATCCGCATCGCGAAGGAAACTCAGCCTTGTAGACTGCGTAAGTTTCGAAGTTATGCGTGAAACAGGTGCGAAAACGGCATTTGCTTTTGATCCGCATTTTGTTGAGCAAGGTTTCCGTTGTATTCCCTAAAATATGATCCAGTTACAAATCGCACGAGAAAGACGTTATGCTGATAACATTGATTGTAGATAAAAGGTTGCTCGACGATTTAGTTAGAATAAGTGGCCATAAAAGCAAAGTTGCGGCAGTAAAGGTGGCTATGTCTGAATATCTTCGCCACAAGAAGGTTGAGAAGATCAAGGCCATGAAGGGCAGATTGAAGTTCGACAAATCTGCCGATGAACTTAGACACAATTAACTTTTTACCCACCTCATATTTCAGTCGGTACGCCACTGCGGCCCCAGTCAATCACTTGTACCATCCTGCTTCGGTTTCTTATAGTCAGGAGGCGGCTATGAGGTCGAGAGAGGTTCATGTAGTAACGGGTGCGTTTGGATTTTCCGGCAAATACATCGCGAGAAGGCTGCTTGATGCGGGACATGATGTCCGGACGCTCACGAACTCGCCTGATCGCGAGAATCCGTTTCAAGGCCAGGTCAAGGCCTACCCGTACAATTTCGACGATCCTGAAAAGTTAATTGATTCCCTGAGAGGCGCAGCCGTCATCTATAACAACTACTGGGTGCGCTTCAATTATAAAGATTATTCCTACGACCAGGCTGTCGCGAACAGCCTGAAGCTCTTTGAAGCGGCAAAGAGAGCCGGCATAAAACGGATCGTGCATATCAGTATTACGAACCCATCAGAAGACTCGCCATTCGAGTATTTCAGCGGGAAGGCAAGGCTGGAAAAGGCAATAATGAAGTCCGGGCTTTCCTATGCCATCCTGAGACCCGCGGTTTTATTCGGGAAAGAGGATATGCTGATCAATAACATCGCCTGGTTTCTGCGAAGGTTCCCGGTCTTCGGGGTGTTCGGCGATGGCAAGTATCGTTTGCAGCCGATCTATGTAGATGATATGGCAAAGCTGGCAGTGG
>DATBVZ010000318.1:0-8610 GCA_036515095.1 Cyclobacteriaceae bacterium
GCTAAATTTCGAAGAAGACGTTACGAAAGCACCCTATGAAAGAAAAGCCCACCCACGGAAACGGCAAGATCTGTTACCTGGAGATCCCTGCCCTCGACATTGAAGTTTCCGCCGCCTTTTACAGTAAGTCCTTTGGCTGGAAGCTAAAGAAGGACAATACAGGTTCGCTTGCTTTTGATGACGGGGTAGGGGAGGTAAGCGGGATGTGGGTTACTAACCAAAAACCCATGACGGAGGCAGGTATTATGATTTCCATAATGGTCGATGATGCGGAAACCACGAGCCGCCGGATTGAAGATAACGGTGGAAAGATCGTCCATGCCACAACCCTCGATTCCGGGGAAAAGATCGTTCACTTTACCGACCCTGCAGGTAATATCATGGGACTGTACGAGTCGCGGCACTAGTGCTTAATGTTCCTGGTAGTCGGGCCAGTCTAACCGGTCCGGATCACTGGAATTTCAATTTGATCTCGTCCACAATCCAGGGCGAAGGCAGGCCATCTGCATCCAGAATTGTGAATGCAAAATTTTCGGCGAGCATCTCTTCCGGGTGAATTCAGATCATACAATGACCGGAGAAAATAACAATACTTCAGCTTTTCATCCTAATTCAGGATACGGGAAAAGTACAGGGGACTGAAGTGTCAACCCGCCAAATTTTACCCGCCACGGCACAGCTTACAGCGCATCCCGGTAGAAGGTTTGTGTATCAGGTCGTGTGCCCGCTACCGGATTCTAAAAGGTCGACCGGAAGATAAACATAAAAGGTAGTCCCTTTTCCTATTTCACTGCGGGCCGCAATATGGCCTTTGTGATTCTCTACGATCTTTCTGCAAAGCGCCAGGCCCACTCCCGCACCGGAATATTCTTCCTTCGCGTGAAGACGCTGGAACATGTTGAATATTAGCTTGTTGTATTGCTGATCGAAGCCGATGCCATGGTCAATGAACAAGAGTTCATGGTAGTTTCTGTCAGTAAGATATTCCGGACAATCCAACACTTTGTCCCTGCGCACCACGTTGGATTCAATGATCAGTTCCGCGGCATCGTCCGAGAACTTCAATGCGTTGGCGATCAGGTTGCTGAACAGTTGGGTCAACTGCAATGGGTTTCCCTTTACAACAGGCAGCGCGTCACTGATGATCTTGGCATTTTTTTCTTTTATAATAAGTTCCAAATCTGCCTGAACCTGTGATAAAATTTCATTAAGGTTCACTTCATTCGGTTCGGTGGGTTCTTTCATCAACCGGGTATAGTTCACTACGGATCTCATCAGTGTGGTCATTCTTTCAGCCGAACCGGTGATCTTTTCCAGGTACTGATGTGCCACATCTTCATTTTTGATATTCCTTTGTGCAACTTCCGCGAAGGTTCTGATCTTCCGCAAAGGCTCCTGAAGATCGTGGGATGCGATGAATGCAAATTGTTCCAACTCCCTGTTCTTTGATTCAAGTTCCGAATTGTATGCCAGCAGTTTGTCTTCCGCGAGCTTTCTGTCGGTAAGGTCTCTTGTAACCTTTGAGAAGCCTATCAGCCGGCCTTCCTTATCATGAAGTGCGGTGATTACTATGCTTCCCCAAAAACGGGATCCGTCTTTTCTTACCCGCCATCCTTCGAGCGTGGCCTTGCCGGCGTGTTTGGCCCTGTCCAGAAGTTTCTGCGGGAGGTTGCTCTCCTGATCCTCGCGCGTATAAAAAATCCGGAAATTTTTACCGATTATGTCCGCAGAATAACCCTTGATGAATTCGGCACCCGTATTCCAATTTCGGATATTGCCCTCTACATCAAGAAATATGATGGCGTAATCCTGGACCTCAGCGATCATTTGATGATACTGCTCCTCACTCTTTTTAAGCAACTGAATTTTTTGTTCGAGTTGGGCCACGTATTTTTCCAGGTGACCCTGAGACGTCTTCTGCCCTGTCAGACCTTTGATCACCATGGTAAATCCGATTAGTGCATTTTCGTCGCCTTTTACGGCGCTAACTGTTGTGCTTCCCCAGAACTCGGACTCATCCTTTCTTTTCTGCCGCCCTTCATGGGTTACACTTCCATTTGCAATAGCTTCGTCAACCAACTGTTGCGGGACTCTTGCCTTCAGATCTTCGGCCGCGTAAAATATGCCAAAATGCTTGCCCTGAATTTCACTTTCCTTATACAGCGTCAGCTTTTCAGTTCCTTTGTTGCTGCGTTGAATGAGGCCCTCCCGGTCCATCAGGATTATAGCGTAATCCTGAAATTCTTCTATCACGCTATGATAGAGTCCTTCATTCATCCTCGATAGTTCAATTTGCTGCTCCGATCCGTCTTTCATGATTTGCTTACCGGTTGCCGATACCTCCTTTTACCAGGTTGCTGATAAATTCTTCAAGTGCAGTAGTACTGGTTATCAGGAGTGCTTCTCCCGGTGTGCTATCCTGGAATCTCGTTTCTTTGGTTCCCTTGCGCCGCCTCCGTCAGGAGTCATTTCAGATATCGCGCAAGTTTCGCATTGGCGGAGAATTTGACTGGAGCTCGTGCCAATCTCCACTATTTTGGTAGCTTTTGCAAGTGGGAGCAGCGTAAAGGCCTGATCGAGGGGTAAAGCGAGCACTACTTCCCTTCACTTGTCCGGGCACATTTGTGTACACTATTATTATCATTATCACTGAACAAATTCAACTTCCTTAGACCAGCGTACTTTTTCTGCCGGGATGTAAGAATCCTACACGACATCAGTCGTTAACTTTTTATTTTTTCCAAAAGTTCCAATCCTCCGTTGTCATCCTTTAATCGTCCCGCTCAATGCCTGTTTTGCAGGGGAATCAGGTGATTTTACTCGCGGAAGGATGCTGCTTTATTGCGGCCACAACCAATGATCTGCTGCGTTCCCGCTTCGGAAAGCATAGAAGCCTGCACCAAATGGGTTGGCTGCCTGCCATCCGTGGCTCCGTAGGTGGGAATGGGAGGGGTACATCCCCATATATCACAATATTCCTAACTTACGGTCGGGGAAATCCTCATGAAAGTCAACGGAAGACATTATCGCACGATCTGGCTAAAAGAAAGTGATGCGCTGGTCGTACAAATAATTGACCAGCGGAAGTTGCCGTACGATTTTGTCATTGAAGACCTGACGTCAGTAGACAAAATGGCGGCGGCAATAAAGGACATGCACCTGAGGGGCGCCGGGCTTATCGGCGCTGCGGCGGGATACGGCATGTACCTCGCCACACTGGAGGCACGGAAAACCAACGCTTTTGATGAGCATGTACTGCGCGCTTCCCAAAAGCTGGTATCCACAAGGCCAACAGCCGTCAACCTGGCCTGGGCAATTGACCGGCAGTTGAAAGCTATTCGAAACGGTGCCTCGAACGACGAGAAGGTAGCAATTGCACGTCTGACCGCCGGGGACATCGCTAACGAGGATGTTGAATACTGCAAAAGCATAGGCCGAAATGGTCTTGCCATCCTGAGGGAAGTGCAGGCCGGAAAAGGCGGCCCGGTAAATATTCTCACGCACTGCAATGCCGGCTGGCTGGCCTTTGTCGATTACGGAAGCGCCACCGCGCCGATCTACGCAGCGCACGATGAAGGCATAAACGTTCACGTTTGGGTTAGCGAAACCCGGCCAAGAAACCAGGGCGCCAGGCTCACAGCATGGGAGTTACACCAGCATGGAGTGCCCTATACGGTTATCGCCGATAACGCGGCAGGCCATATCATGCAGCATGCTATGGTGGATCTTGTAATTACCGGAACGGATCGCACCACGCGCACCGGCGATGTCTGCAATAAGGTCGGAACTTATCTCAAGGCATTGTCTGCAAAAGAGAATGGGATCCCCTTTTTTGTAGCACTGCCATCCACTTCGTTTGATTGGGAGTTAAGGGACGGACTGAAACAGATCCCCATTGAACAGCGTGATGAAAACGAAGTAAAGTATATCGAAGGATGGCGTGATAATACAGTTACGGATGTGCTGCTGACGCCTCGTGAAAGCAGCGCAGCCAACTACGGATTTGATGTTACCCCCGCAAGGTTGGTTACAGGACTCATCACGGAACGTGGTATCTGTGAGGCCAACGAACAAAGCATATTGAATCTTTTCCCGGAACGCCAAAAGTCCGGCAAACAACCGGTACGATCAGAACACTAAACAATACTATCCGTGAAAAGCCTGTGGAATGATGAAGAAGCTGAAAGGCTGGAAAATGATCCTTTAAAACTGCGTGTTTACACTTCCCGGTTGCTTGGAAAGGAAGAGGATCTTGTCCTGCATGGCGGCGGAAATACATCCGTTAAGGTGCGCGAACGAAATATATTCGGTGAAGAGGAAGACATATTGTACGTGAAGGGCAGCGGCTGGGACCTGGCCACCATTGAATCCGCGGGCTTTGCACCGGTCAGGCTGAAGCCATTGCTTCAAATGGCGGAGCTCGAAGAACTCGACGACCTGAAAATGGTAAGGTACCAACGGTCGGCCATGACAGATCCATCCGCGCCGACGCCATCTGTAGAAGCAATCCTTCATGCAATAATCCCGCATCGGTTTGTCGACCATACACACGCTGACGCTGTGGTAACCATAAGCAATACGATCCGGGGTGAAAGCAGACTCAGGGAACTATACAGCGATCGATTTCTCATTGTGCCATACGTAATGCCGGGCTTTATACTGGCAAAGCAGATCTTCCGCCTGACCAGGGGCATGGATTGGAACCGTGTTGAAGGAATCATTCTGCAACACCATGGCGTGTTTACCTTTCACGACGACGCCCGGTTGAGTTACGAAAAAATGATAGAAATAGTCACCACAGCAGAAGACTACCTTAAGAAGCACGCGTCACCTGACATAACAATTACAGAAACCCGCGAACTTGAGCCATTAAAAGTGGCAGCGCTGAGACAAAAGGTTTCCGCCGTGTGGGGCAAACCCGTGTTGGCTCATCATGATCATTCGGAATCGGTACGAAGATTCAGCAACCTTCCCGGGTTGAAAGAAATCACCGGACAAGGTCCCCTGACACCGGATCACATTATCCGGACAAAAAGAACACCCCTGATACTGAGTGACGACCACCAAAAAGACCTGCAGCATTATGCAGGCAATTACGAAGAATACTTCAGGGAATTCAGCACCGGTGACCTTGTTATGCTGGACAGCGCTCCGCGATGGGCTCTCTGGCCGGGTCGTGGCGCTGTGGTCTTTGGTCGCGGGATGAAGGACGTTCAGATCGTGCAGGATATCAGCCGGCATACCATGAAAGCAATATCCCAGGCCGGAATGCTGGATCGCTGGACCACATTGAGCCGTAAGGAGCTTTTCGAAATGGAATACTGGACGCTGGAGCAAGCCAAGCTCAGGAAGGGGAGTGGCGGTAAACCCATGCAAGGCAGGATTGCTTTGGTGACGGGTGCCGCCAGCGGAATCGGGAAGGCGTGCGTGGAGAGACTGATCGCGGAAGGTGCGGTCGTTGCGTCCATCGATATCAATCCCGATGTCGCCTCCTGCTTTTCCTCACCGGATGCGTTAGCTATCGTGTGTGATGTGACGAATGAGCATCAGGTAAACCGCGCGATCCGGGATACGGTGATTCATTTTGGAGGACTGGATATGCTGGTCACAAATGCCGGCATTTTCCCGAAGAGCAACACGATCGCGGATATGGATAATGCCACCTGGAGTAAAAGTCTGGATGTCAACGTTACCAGCCATCAGCGACTGCTGACGGCGAGCCTCCCTTATTTATCACTGGGAATTGACCCGGCAGTAGTCATCATCGGATCAAAGAATGTGGGAGCTCCCGGACCCGGCGCTTCTGCCTATTCCGTTGCCAAGGCCGGGCTTACCCAACTGGGGCGGGTTGCCGCGTTGGAGCTTGGCGAGCTGGGTATTCGCGTGAACGTTCTGCACCCGAACGCCGTGTTTGATACGGGCATCTGGACAGACGAAGTGCTGAACGCCAGGGCAACTCATTACGGATTGACAGTGTCAGAATACAAAAAAAATAATGTCCTGAAGGTTGAAGTAACCGCAAAGGACGTAGCGGAAATGGCCGTCACAATGCTGAGTCGCGCATTCTCACGAACAACCGGTGCGCAGGTGCCTGTTGACGGGGGTAATGATCGCATTATTTGACAATTATCCAACCCTTCAACCTGCCTCCAGAAGGCCGCGCGAGGCAGCCCTTCAATTCTTCAATACTTCAATTTCTTCAACTCTTATTTCTCTTCACGCTCCATGCTCCACAGCGAGCTTTCTGGCGACGTAGAGTGAGGCGAGGCTGAAAACAACGGCAATCATTCCCACGTACGGGTAATTTGCCAGAGCAGTCACTTCACTTCCAAAAACCGAAGGCTTTTCTGTGATGATCAATCCGGCGATAAAGGACGCAAGTCCTGAAGTGAGTTGCTGTACTGACGAACGAATGCTCATGTAACTTCCCCTGTTCTCCGGGCGGATGACGGCCGTTTCCATGGTCGTGGAAGGAACCATCCGGCCGTTGCTGAAGACGAAGAATATGGCGGTGATCACCAGTGCGAGCCATAGGGGAACAGGTATCAGGTTTGTGATCACAATGATGGGAAGGATAACGAGTGATCCGAAGATCGTGAAGATCCTGAGTCGCCCGTGCTTATCCGCCATTTTGCCTACCCACGGAGAAAAGAACATCGTGCATAATCCGCCCACCAGGTAGATGTATGCCAGCTGGTCATTGGTAAATCCCACATTTCCGACCATGTATGGTGCCACGAAGGGAATGATGGTGAAATGACCGAGCATCAGCACGGAAGTAAACGTGAGGCCAAGCCTTGCGTTTGGTCGACCGAAGATACGGGTAAGTACTTCAACGGGACTGGCGTGAACACCTGCGATATGGCCTGTCATTGGTTTCATAATAAAAATAATGAAGACGACAATGGCCAGTGACAGTATTCCAAGGAACAAGAAGGGGGCATGCCAGGAGAATTTGCTGGCGATAAATAGTCCGAAGGGGACGCCGAATACCGATGCCACACCAAATGAAGCCATTACCGTGCCGATGCCTTTTGCCCTCCGTGCCAGTGGCACCGCATCGCTTACAATGGAGAGAACAAGCGCGCCGAGGACACCTCCAAAGGCGCCGGCCAGCGATCGTGTGATCAATAGAAAACCGTATGATGGTGCAAAGGCGCAGGCGAGGGTCCCTAGCGAAAATCCGGTATACACAAACAGCAATGCTTTCTTTCGGTCGAACCGGTCGATCCAGAAAGCAAGAAGAAACCCGAACACACCCGCTGTTATCGTGTACGAAGATACCAGCAGACTGAATTGCCGTGGCGAGATGTCAAATATTTGCATCAGCAGAGGCCCCAACGGCATCACGATCATGAAGTCCATGATGTGCGTGAACATACCGGCGGCAAGCAGTAAGAGAAGAATACGTTCGTGCTTCATTTCAGCGGAAAAAAGACAATACTAACCGGGACGGTTCCGGATAATAAAAATTGTAACTCTTTTGTGGTTTTTTTGTTACGTTATCACAGGCAGGTTGTCATCCTTATTGAGCCGGGTTTTATTTTGGCTTTGACCGGCAAAAATAATTTTGATCTGGTTTTCAGGTATGCAACATAACCTTTATTCTGCTAAACTTGTTTCAGGAATGATTCTTGTATTGTAATGCGTTATGAAAAAAATCGCGTTGATTTTGCTTTTTTCGAGTCTCCTGGCCATTCAGGCCTCGTTTGCCCCGCCGGTTATTGTCTTTTATGGCGACAGTCTGACGGCCGGATATGGCCTTGATCCGGAATCGGCATTTCCGGCACTGGTGGAAAAAGCACTGCTGGAGAAAGGGAAGGAGGTGCGCGTGGTCAATGCCGGATTGAGCGGGGAGACCTCTGCAGGCGGTCTTTCCCGCATCGACTGGGTGCTGCGGAACCCCGCGGATATTTTTGTACTGGAGTTGGGGGCCAATGATGGCCTGCGCGGGCTCCCTATCGAACAGACGGAAAAAAACCTTCAGTCGATTATTGACAAGGTCAAGGCCAGGAATCCCCACGTAAAAATTGTTGTTGCCGGCATGATGGTACCCCCCAATATGGGTCCCGATTATTCTGAGAAGTTCCGGAAGGTGTTCCCGGAACTTGCGCGGCGCAACAATGCCATTCTCATCCCCTTTCTGCTACAGGATGTGGCGGGTGATGAAAAGCTCAACCAGGCCGATGGAATTCACCCGAATATCAAAGGGCATCAGCTGGTCGCGGGCAACGTAGTGAAGGTGCTGGAACCCCTTCTGTAACGCCTTGCATTGACGTAACACCCGATAATTCTTCGGTTTTAGCTCCGCTGGTCCGACAGAATCCTCCCTCCTTGGCATGAAAATGCAATAATGGACACGTTTTCTCGTCCATCAGGGAAATGCCTTTGTGTTTTAATTGAATCTGAGTCAATTTTGGCCACTCAACATTATACGTTACTTTGGAGCCTGCTACCAATCCATCACAGATCGTTCTCCGGACCGAGAACCTGACAAAGACCTACCGATCGGCAGAAAGAGAACTCACGGTGCTTGATCACGTATCCTTCTCCGTGGCACATGGTAATTCCCTTGCCATAATAGGTCCTTCGGGAAGCGGCAAGACTACA
>DATBVZ010000319.1:0-5786 GCA_036515095.1 Cyclobacteriaceae bacterium
TGCAAACCCTGGTGAACAACAACATATCGCGGTGAACTTCCTCAAGCTTGCCTTGCTCAACAGCCAGGTCGAGGAGCGACTTAACATAACGGGATGACACCCTGGAATCCGCCATCGCCTAGTTCAGTTTTAAGTCGTTGACATAATCCTCAACCAGGGCCTTCTGGGAAGCATCCGATGAAAGGTTCTTCTTCATTAGTTTTTCAGCAACTTCCAGAGCGAATGATGCCACTTGCACCTTCACATCCTTCATGGCTGCCTGTTTCTCAATGGTAATCGCGACACGTGCATCCTCAACGATCTTGTCGGCTGCTTTCTTCGCATCCAGTTGGGCCTCTTCCTTCACGCGGTTAGCGACTTCCCGCGCCTCGCGGAGTATCTTTTCCCGTTCTTCCCTTGCCTGTTTCAGGAGCAGCTCATTACCCGACTTCAGGGCCGCCATTTCTTCCCGCGCTTTTTCGGCGGTGTCCAATGCCTGCTGAATGGACTCTTCCCTTTCCTTGAGGGAATTGATTATTGGCTTCCAGGCCATCTTTGCCAATACCACAAAGAGTAGCAGGAATACAACCGCCTGCCAGAAGATAAGCCCTACACCGGGGGTTAGTAAATCCATACTGTGATTGTGTGATTATTTGATTAACTATGATTCAGCTTATGATTTCAGGGTTTTGGTTCGGGTTGAAGAAGGATACCTGCTCGGGCCGATTGCCGGAAACAGGTATCCCGTCATGAAACTTACCCCTTGTTTGAGATCAGGAAACAAATCACAATCGCAAACAATGCAATAACTTCCACCAGTGCAGCGATGATCAGCATGGAGCCTTGCAGCTTATTTGCTGACTCGGGCTGGCGGGCCATGGCTTCCATGGCAGAACCACCAATCCGGCCAATACCTATTCCGGCGCCAATTGCAGCCAGACCAGCACCGATACCGGCACCCATTATCGCATAACTAATGTCTACTAAGAGTGCGAACAACATATTTATGGTTTTAAAGTGAAACAACGCCTGGGTTTCCCCTTCGGCTTATCGTAACGATCAGGCGCTACTGCCTGATTCAAAGTCTTCATCAGATCCCCGTGTTAGTGATGGTCACCGTGATCTTCAATTGCCATCCCTATATACAAGGACGAAAACAACGTGAACACATAGGCCTGAATCCCTGCAACCAGCAGTTCGATCAGACTGATCAGCACGACGAAGACAGAGGCCAGCCCACCTACCCAAAACTTATGGAAAATGAATCCCAGGCTGAGCAAGCTCAAGATCACAATGTGGCCCGCCGTTATCGCGGCAAACAACCTTATCAGCAGTGCAAAAGGCTTTGTGAACAGGCCGATGATCTCGACGGGAAGAATGATGATACGCAGCGGAAGTGGTACGCCGGGAGTCCAGAAAATATGACTCCAGTAGTTCCTGTTGCCATTAAAATTGGTGATCAAAAACGTAAATACCGCCAGTGTCAACGTTACAGCAATGTTTCCTGTCAGATTTCCCGCACCCGGCAACAGGCCCAGGATATTGCCCAGGAGAATAAAAAAGAACAAGGTAAGCATGTAGGGCAGATACCGCTCATACTTAGGTCCTATATTAGGCCTGACTATTTCGTCCTTCACGAACAGGATTACCGGTTCCATAAAAGACTGCAGCCCCTTTGGCGCCCTTCCGGGATTCTTCTTATAGCTTCCTGCCACCGAGAGGAAGATCGCGAGAAGGAGTGCCGCGTTAATGAACAACATGGCCACGTTCTTGGTGATGGATAAATCCAGGACGGGTTTATCCGTGCCGGCCATCAGGATCCTGCCGTTCTCCAGCTTGTAACCATTGTATTCCACACGGTTATGGTGGTCATCGAAGAAGTTGCGCGAAGAGAATACCTCAAGCCCCCCCTCCCCGGAATAAACAATGACCGGAAGATGGATTGTCCCGTAATGCCCCTCCCAGAAATGCCAGACATGATCATCCTTTACGTGGTCCATGATCACTTTGCTGACATCCAGGTTTTCTTCGTGTGCGGCGGTCTCGTAGTCCTGTGCCTGACCCGGATTTGTGATGAGAAAAAACGCCAGAGCCACAATGAGAAAACGTTTGAAAGTATGCGGAATTGGACTCATTTTGGCTATTTCCCAGGTTTTCAAAATCCGACCGCAAAGGTATTAATTAAACGCCCAGAAAAAAATCTTTTGAAAAATTTTTGGACACGCTAAGGTTTGTTCCCGCTCGTGATTTTCCGGTACAGAAAGGCCACTTCCAATGCCGTGAAAACAATGTACGTGATAATGAAGAACGCGGTATTGTACGCTGCTCCTTCCCGGTCTGTCCATATTATGATGAACCCGAATCCGGCATATCCCAGCAGCTTCAACACTACGGTGAGAAGATACAGCTGCGCAAAATTTGCCCCCGGAGCAGCACGGTACAAATAGGTGTATAGTATGAACGTGGATAGAAAGAGAAAAATAAGGATCTCGACAAAGCGGGAAGGGGCATGAGCTATCCAATCCAGGCGCACCCCGGCAAGCACGCTACCGGAAATGACAAGGGCGGCAACAAGCAGGCCTATCAGGAAACGGATCATGTTATTTCTGCTGTCTCATTGCCCGGTAGAGCATGTAGAGGGTGCCGGAAAAGGCCAATAGAACAAACAGAAGGAGGAATACCGGAAATTTCAGCGAAAGGTATTCATCCAGCTTATAACCCAGCCACCCGGCCACACCGATCGTCAGCAGCAATTGCACCCCCAGTCCTCCGTATCGCAAATAGGCATTTCGTTGTCGCCTTCGGATGTCCTTGCCGGGTTCTGTGGTCATGATCCGCGACAGCCGGTAGAGGCGATCAGTTTACTTTCGCCTCGTTTTGCCTGACCTCATTCGCGTGCGCCGTCAAGCCGTTCTCGCCGATCTTGATTTCCTTTACAGGTGCTCCCATTTTGCATGATCCATTGAACACGGCCCCGGTCTCCACAACCATTTTTCCGGTCAGGATATCGCCGTGCACTACGGCGGTAGATTTTAATACAAGCAACTCGGTGACCTCAACACGCCCTTTGACCTCCCCCTCGATGTCCGCATTTTGCGCGATGATATTACCTTCAATCTGGGAGGATTCCCCAAGGGCGATTTTTGACTTCGATTTAACGTCACCCTTGACCTTGCCTTCGATGCGTATATTGCCAAAGGTTTCGATCATGCCTTCCAGAAAGGTGCCTTTGCCGATGTTGTTGCTAGAATTGCTTATTTCCTCGGCCACGCGTTTTTGTTCTTTTGTCGTGAACATGATAGTATGTGTTTAAAAAGTGACAAATTCTTCCGGGTTCAATGAGTTACCGTTGTACCACAACTCAAAATGGAGATGCGGCCCATCTGTCATTTCACCACTATTGCCAACTATCGCGACGATTTCACCAGCGTTAACAAATGTACCAACTTTTTTCAAGAGTTCCGCATTATGCTTGTACACCGAAATGAGGTTTCCCCGATGCTGAATAGCGATGACATTGCCTGAGTCCTGGGTCCAGGATGCCATGACAACCGTACCATCCGCAATGGACTTTATGGGCTCATTGCTACGGGCCACGACATCAACGCCGAAGTGGCCCTTTTTCACATCGTAATGGTCAGAAATAAAGCCTGTTATGGGGGTGAAGAAGAAAGTCTCCTGCAGTTCCCTGCTCTGGACATCCGTATAATTCACCAGGGAGAGCCCCGATTGTTCGAAATCACGCCGGAAAGCGGAATCCCGTGGGTCTGGCCGCAGATCAGCCTCCCGCACCAGCGGTTTATCCTCGCCGCTGAGAATCTGGGAGGGATCGACCAACTCCGTCGTATCACCGCTCAGGACCCGCTGAAAATTCGCAATAAACCGGTCTTTTCGATCCACCTCGATCGCCAGCGAATCAACTTTGATCGCCAGTTCATACAATTGCCGGTTCGCCTCAAGTTGGGCGTGCCGGGGGTCAAACCACTTGGCCAGTATGGATTTCACCAAAAAGAGGCTTATCAGCAAAATGGTCACAAACAGAATGACTGAAAAAAGAACTATTTTCGAGTAGGTAAATGCAAGGCTCGTCTTCTCAGCAAAGTTCTCCTCATTCCTGATGATGAGCTGATACCGGGTCGTTAACCAGTTGGATAGTGTCTTTCGTACTCTCAAAGGACCTTTTTAATGGGGCAAAATTAGATATTCCCGCTCAATATTGATATGTAATGTAGGTTTTTTGCGTTTGTTAAAGGATGATTAACTTGCCAAGTCCATACGTCTGGCTGGAGCATTATTCAAAACCGGAAACTCCTTGAAAAAGGTCATATTTTTTGTTCCCGTGCTCGCATTGTCCGTGCTACTGGGGTGTTCTTACCAAAGAAATACCTGGACCAGCAAAACGTATCACAATCTGACGGCACATTACAACGGTTATTTCTATGCGGAAGTGGAAATAAAGAAGGTCGAGGAGGCAATCCTCACAGCCAATATTGACGATTATAACCGCATACTACGCCTGTTTCCGACTTTCGACTCAACCCTGGCCAAAGGGTACGAGAAGGAGGTGGAGGAGGCCATTAAGATGGCCTCCATCTCAATACAGCGGCATCCAAACAGCAAATGGGTTGACGACGCCTACATCCTCGTGGGGAAGGCGCGCCTCTACAGCCTGGACTGGGGAAATGCCATTGAGACCTTCAAGTATGTCAATGGGAAAAGTGAAGATCCCGCCACGCGTCATCGCGCGATAATCAACCTCATCCGGACGTTCACGGAGCACAAAGAATACAACAACGCTCAGTCGGCTATCGACTTCCTGCTGAAAGAAAAACTGAGCAAGAAAAACCGGAAGGACCTTTACCTGGAAATGGCTTACTTCCACCAGGTGCAGGAAGATTACGACAAAATGGTCAGAAGCCTGACTGCGGCCAGTCCGCTACTGAAGAAAAGTGACCGGAGCGGCAGGATCTATTTCATCATCGGCCAGGTTTACCAAAAGCTGGGATTCGAATCGGAAGCTTTCAACTTCTACCGAAAGTGCCTCGCCACAAATCCGGAATACGAAACGGATTTCTACGCCCGGCTGTACATGGCCCAGGTGGCGGAGATCTCACGAAGCCGCGATATCAGCACGGCAAGGAAGTCATTCCGAAGGCTGTTGAAAGACAATAAGAACCGCGACTTTAGAGACAGGATCTATTACGAACTGGGCACGTTTGAGCTCAAGCAAAAAAATCTTCCCCAGGCAATTACCAATTTTAATCTTGCTGTTCGCGAAGGCACAGACAAGCGGGTGGATGGTGTGGCCTACCTGCGAATGGGTGAGATCTACTACGACACGCTTAAAGACTATGAATTGTCACAGGCTTATTACGATAGCGCTATTGGCGCACTTCCTCCTGACCATGAGAACTACGTTGCCATCAAGCAACGCCAGGAAGTCCTTAATGAGTTTGTCGGCAACCTCAAAACCATCGAATGGCAGGACAGTTTATTATCCATGGCTTCGCTTGACTCCGCAACGCTTCGCGGCAGAATTGATTCAGTCTTCGCCGCGAGAAAGAAAGCAGAGGAGGCCGCCATGGGGAAGAAGCGGAAAAGGCGCTCAAACCGGATAGCGATCGAGGCGACCGATGTGAACATATTTGGCCAGGGTGAGGCCGGGACAGAGACCGCCGACTGGTATTTCGGGAATCCGTCCGCTATGGCGTTGGGCGAATCTGAATTCGCCAGGATATGGGGAAACATCAGGCTGGAAGATAACTGGCGCCGTTCACTCCGTCTCACCGGGTTGTCCGGGGGCGCCA
>DATBVZ010000320.1:0-8769 GCA_036515095.1 Cyclobacteriaceae bacterium
GGCGGGGCGTTCGCCTCCATTGGGATCGTCAGGCTGAGCGTGGAGGTCAGCGCATAGTAACAGTATCCATACCATGCAGGACAGACCTTGCCGGGTTCGTTGAGAGAGCATACGCGAATTTACATAACGGAACGAATTAGGCAATAGCCTATCCGTATTTTATTGCATAGGCAGTACGTTACAGCCATCGTAACCGGTCAGTTAGGAGAGCGGCCCCGGAAGGCGATGGGTTGGACAGGTGCTTAAGGCAAAGGGGATCCGCTTCTGCGAACCCGATGCTGGCTGGCTGGACTAACAGGTCCGTTAAATTTCTTAAGGGCCAGGGGGTTACCTTGAGTGATCCTATTTCATAAACAGGATCGGTTTTATGTTAGTCAGTCTCTAGTTGGCCAGCAAAACGCCTTAAAATGTTGGGGCTGGCACAGTTTTCTCCCATTCCAATGAAAAAAAATGCCAGTATGATGACCAAAGTGTTTTACAAAGGGCATTCGTATGAGTATACGGTGTCAGAAAAAGACGGAGTCAGATTATTCTCGCTTTACGAAAATGGGGTTTTGCGATACAACATCACAGAAAGCGACCTGGACAAACGATCTGTCGTATCACTCGTCCTCGATAATTATTTCGGCAAAGAACGCCCAAAAAGGGATTCCAGGGTGGTAAAATGAGGTCCACATACCGGGGCATAACTTCTACAATCTACTATTGCGCACAACCAACCAGGCCGGGTTGTGCCGGGAAAGTATTCTTTTTTCCAATCGCTGGCCGCCTTCAGGTCAGCCGGATGCGGGGCCAATAGCCCCGTTTTTAGCCCATCAACAGGATATGCATGTTCAGACAGGTTTGTTTGCTACTATTGCGATATTTATGAATGTTTGGGTTTCGCCTCCATTTTAGGATCCATTTGGCCCGACAGAATTCCTTGCCTCGCGTTTGCCCACACAATCAAGACTTACCATGACCTAACAGCAGGGAAATGAATGAACGGGGCGTTCGGAATGATCAGCCTGCCCGCTGCTTTGTCGACGGAGGCAACTGTCAACCTCCATTCTTTGTATTGTTTAAGATTTTCAGAACCGAAATGCAGATCGGATGACAAATAGGCAGATTATTTATTCCCTCCTGTTCCTTTTGGGAACAGGCAGCCCTCTCTATTCACAACGGTATATTGCAGAAAAAGGTCAAATCTCCTTTTATTCGGATGGCGCGATTGAAGACATAACCGCTGTTAACAATAATGTTACCAGCCTGTTTACCGGTTCCACCGGTGCCGTTGCATTTTCAGTTCCGATTAAGGATTTTGAGTTTGAAAAGAAACTGATGAGGGAACACTTTAACGACAAGTACATGGAGTCAACCCGGTTCCCGAGGTCTACCTTTGCGGGTACAGTAACAGGATATTCAATGGATGCTTCCGGTGCGCAGCGGGTGAGGGCGAAGGGAAAGCTGACCATACACGGGATCGTTAAGGAGATCGATGTTCCCGGTAGCCTTGAAGTTAGGAACGGTGCAGTACTTGTGAAAACACGGTTTACGGTGCTGATTGCGGACTACGGCATTAAAATACCTCAGATCCTCTGGCAAAATGTGTCGGAAGAAATCCAAATCACGGTTGATCTTACGTTTAATCAAAAATAGATTCATTATGCGACCTCTTATTGCCATTTTATTTTCTCTGATTGTTGTATCCGGTTACGGACAGGAAGATTTGTTGAACGAATTGGAGAAAGCGCAAGGCGAACAGACCGACTACGCTATTCAAACCTTCAAAGGCACAAGAGTAATCAACGGACACTCCATTGAGACGAAACCAGGCGGCGCCCTTGAGTTCATTATTTCCCACCGTTTTGGAACGCTGAACAGCGGTTCGTACAACCTCTGGGGCCTTGATGCTTCGACAATCCGGCTGGGACTGGAATACGGCATAACGGACCAGTTTGGTGTCGGGGTCGGGCGCAGCAGTCTTGACAAGAGCTACGATGCGTATCTGAAATACAAACTCCTCCGCCAATCCTCGGGCGTGCGTTCTTTTCCTTTCACGCTTACCGTACTGGGTAGCACGCAATACAAAACAAACAGAAGCGGCGCTGATGAAGGGCTGAGTACAAGTGACAGGACCTCGTATTCATTCCAGGCGCTTATTGCGCGAAAATTCTCTCCCGGCTTTTCTTTCCAGGTCGCTCCTGTTCTCGTGCACCGCAACGCCGTGGATCAGGATTTCTTTGTCAACGATCTGATTGCCCTGGGGTTAGGTACCCGGGCGAGAATCACTCGCAGCTTATCCGTACACCTTGAATACTATGCCCGGTTGAACGAGAAAGAAAACAATCCGAACTTCGATGCCCTGGGGATAGGGATTGACATTGAAACCGGAGGCCACGTTTTTCAATTGGTGTTTACCAATACGCTGGGCATGATGGAGCGAATCGTGGTCGCGGAAACAAACGAAGATTTCTGGGATGGTGATATCCATTTTGGATTTAACATTACCCGAACATTCCAGCTATCCAGGAAAGCGCGGTCGGCAGGCACGGATTGGTAAGGGTTGTTTAGCTGTTTCGTTTTCCGGCTGCTTTTTCCAGGTTTTTTTCTGCCACGGCAAGCGCTTCCTCAAGTTGCCGTATCCTATCCATACTCTGCTGTTGCATTTCGGTGAGCAGCTTCTCCTTTTTCAGGAGTTCGAGTTCGGCTAGTTTAACGTGTGTAACGTCACGTGAAATGCCGAACGTCCCTACGACCTTCCCGTTCGAATCTGCCAGCGGCATTTTGGTTGTTGAGACAAAATGTTCCGAGCCGTCCTTCAAAACTTCCTTTTCCACATAATCGACCTTCGGGATACGGGTGCGCATAATGTCTTTTTCATCTTCAAACGCCTCACGGGCGTGAATTTCATCCTGAAAATCGAAATCTGATTTTCCGATGAGTTCGCTCGTGTCCTTTCCAAAATGATCCGATAGGTGTTTGCTGACCCGCAGGAATCTGCTTTCCGCATCTTTAAAGTAGATGGATTCCGGAATATTTTCCATGAGTGCGCCGAAGAGGTATTTTTCCACCTCCAGGGCCTCCTTCAGTTTGTTGAGGGCTGCAACCTGTCGGTTCATCTGCTCCTGGGTCGCCTCGAGTTCCTCCATATTCTGACGCATTTCCTCTTCCTGGGCCCGGACTTCCTCCGACTGCTGCTGGGACATTTGCAGCAGGGTTCTCGTCCTTTCCGATGAGCGGACGGATACCAGCGAGGCTGCAAGGCTTTCTCCGATACGCTCCAGGAATTCGATCTGGTATGGAGGGATCTCGTTGAGGGAAGCAAGTTCCAGTACCCCTTCGACCTTGTTATTGCTCAACAGCGGAACAACGGCAAGGCTGCCTGGATTTGCTTCTCCGAGGGCAGAGGTTATCATCATATAGTCTCCCGGCACGTCACGGAGGTAGACGCTCTGCCCCTCCAGGAATGTCTGGCCTGCAATACCTTCCCCGACAGCTATGCGCTTCTTGATGTATTTCTTCCGTTCGTAGGCGTAGCATGCCTTCAGCTCGAGGAAGGGATCCTGTCCCGTATCCTCCTCCAGAATAAACAACGCCCCGACCTTTGCATCCAGGTACTTGACCAGGCCCGAAATGAATGTGTCACCCAACAACTCAAGGTTTTCCTGATTCTTTTGAATAATTCCTCCGAATTTGGAAAACCCTTCGGTCATCCACATGCGGATCTCGTCCTCCTCTTTCACCTTCTTCATTCGTTCACGCATTCTGATTAGTTCTCCGGCAATGTTGTCGCTGTTGGCCTCCCGATTTTTATCGTTCATACCCTCCCATCGGACCGCATAATTGCCTTGTGATACCTGCTGAATGAAGCTTGCAGCTCTACGGAGGTTCTCCAGAAGCCTTGACTTGATAGCCTGTTCGTTTTCAATATCAACTTCATCGATCGGGTCGAAAACATACTTGCGGTTGCATTCATCGATTTCCCGGTTGAGCCGGATCAACTTTTGCCTGGATTTCTTCAACCGGCCCGGCAGGATAATAAGAACGGGAACGGAAACCAGCAACAGCACCTGCAGCACCATCAGCGTATCAATCGCATCCGTAAGTGAGGCACGGTGCTGTTCATTTTGTGCATGATCCTGGAAGTACGCGAATTCCCTGTTGGCCACATCAAAAGCCGACGGTGGTCCGGAGTTGATCGTCCCCAGGCGAATTGAATCCGGGACTTGTAGCCATTCCAGGAACCGATAGTGGGCGCTGAGGTTGCCCGAAACGCCGACCTCCATACGGCCGACCAATGCGTCGTCATAACCCATCCTTTTCAGGTTGTATTTCAGGCTGTCAAAATCCCGTTCAAGGGAAGCCACTGCGCCCTCATACTGTTCCATTGACCGACTGTCGTTTGACATCCTGACCTCCCTGGCTGCCATGTCGGCCAGGAAAGCGTCATTCCGAAAATTGGTCATGTATACAAGCGCCGATTCCGTCCTGGAAGCGCCGGCTTCCAGGTCTTTATTGAGGTGATTCAGGTAAAGGATAAGTCCGGTGTTAACTACAACTGGTATTGCCAAAAGATAGGCACCAAGGATTAACCCGTTTTTCTTAAACCAGTCCTTTACCATAAGCGGGGAATGTTTTATTGGAGATCGTTTAGCGTATTTAATTTTAAATCAATAGACCATAAATTCAAACACATTTACAAAATAAGATCATACCAAACCATACAAGGTACATATCTTTTCCAAACCGGTACGGAATGGGATGCGTTGTCATCCAGCGCCATGGAAACATCGCGATCCGGGAGTGGCCAAAAACAAAGAAAGAGCACCTGGTGCCCTTTCACTTTCAATCCTTTCACAAAGAAACTAGACCGGATTGGAAACTGCGGTTCCGCCGGGTCCCACGTACCGGGCGTCGCCGAATCCCAGGATCAGGTACGCTACAAAGGGAAGCAAGATGAGGAGGAGCGTCATTCCTATGCCCTGACCGAAGGAAAGGGATAGCTGGTGGCAGACAATGATAGCGAATATGATATTCACAAACGGGATCAGCAGCAAGACGATCCACCAGAGTGGCTTGCCTACAATTTCAAGCAGAACGATAAGATTGTAGATGGGGATAATTGCGGCCCATCCAGGCTTCCCGGCTTTTTCAAACGTCTTCCACATGCCGACGATGACAACAACAAGGAGCGCCAGATACAGAAACATTACAATTCCGTAGCCGGTAGAGTTCTCATAGGGGTCCATAGCAATAAAGGTTGGTTCTGGTACCTAAGATAAGTAATAGGTACGATTATACCTAGCCCTACCGGTCAAGGCCAACCCCAAAAAGTATAGCGTGCACCCCAGGCGATGTGTCGGATCTACCGGCCTCCGTTTACATCGACGATGGCCCCCGAAGTATAAGACGCTTCATCCGACAACAGCCAAAGTATAACGTTGGCAACCTCCTCCGGATAACCCGCCCGCTTCATGGGATGAATCCTGTTTACTCGGTCGAACCTATCGGAATTGCCGGCCGCTGCGAGCATCTCCGTGTAAACCAGGCTTGGTCTGACAGCATTCACACGAATACCTTCGTCCGCTACTTCCCTGGCCAGGCCGATGGTCAGGATCTCAATGGCTCCCTTGGAGGCTGCGTAGTCGTTGTACTCGTTAGGAGAGCCGTATTTGCCGGCGATGGATGACATGTTTACAATAGAACCTCCGTTGCCGCCAGTGCTTTTCGCCATTCTTTTTACCGCTTCCCGTGAACAAATTATGGGCCCAATGGAATTGGTATCAAAAATTTGCCTTAACCGCTCAAAGTCCATTTCCTTAACGGACATCCTGGGTGCCAGCATTGCTGCATTATTCACCAGCGCGCTGACCGAACCCAGCTCCTCATCAACGATCCTGAAAAGACGATGGATATCCTCTTCCTTTGATACATCAGCCTGAACGCAAATTGCCTCCCCACCGGAGTCCCTGATTTTTTCTGCCAGCAGTTCGGCAGCCGCTATGTTTCTGATGTAATTTATGCAAACTGAATAACCCTTTTCAGCTGCCTTTTCTGCAGTTACCGCGCCGATCCCCCGACTGGCGCCCGTAATAACCATAACTTTTTTCACATGAGCTCTTTAGGTGTAACGTAACCAAAGGCTCACTTTGCGAATTTTATGCCAGCGATCAACTACCTGTGTATGTAGGGAATAGAACCGGAGCCTTTTCCGGTGTTGTGGAATAGAGACCACAAGTTGCCCATTTGGCACTCATTTCAAGGTGAAGACAACAATGGATCGGGGGGGTACCTCTACCGTTAACTTGCCGGCTTTCACTTTAAACTGCCTGAATTCTCTGGTCGTTACGCTGTCGGGATCATCGAATGTATTGTGAGCATGCACATCGGGTGCAGTGAGTATCCTCGCTGACCCGGAACCAACCTTGCTGTTACGAATATCGCAGGTTAGCGGGATAGCCTTCGATGGATGAACATTTACAATGCTGATGTGGATCGTACCGTCTGCAGCCATTGAACTGGTCGCACTCAAAGCCGGGATACTCTTTTCGCCCTCTGTATACACTTCGGACATAAGGTCAGACGGCAAAAAAACAGACCCTTTATGAACCTGGTAGAGATCAAAGACGTGGTACGTTGGCGTCAGTACCATTTTGTCATCCTCGGTAAGTATCAGTGCCTGGAGAACATTTACCAACTGCGCAATGTTAGCCATTTGAATGCGTTGGGCGTACCGGTGGAAGATATTAAGGGTCAGTGCAGCCACGAACGCATCGCGCATCGTATTTTGCTGATACAGGAATCCGGGATTCGTACCCGGTTCAACATCATACCAGGTTCCCCATTCATCCACCATTAGCCCGATCTTCTTCTCCGGGTCATACGTATCCATTATTTCGATATGCTTTTGCAGCACCGGCTCGATGCCCATGGATTTTTCAAGAATGAACATGTACTCATCCAGGGTGAAATCCGTTGCGGATCCTTTGCTACCGCGCCATCCCTTCACCGTGTAGTAGTGCAGCGAAAGGCCATTCATCCGGTTGCCGACATTCTTCATTAACACTTCCGACCAGTTGTAATTGTAGTCGGATGCACCGCTTGCAATCTTGAACAACCGGTTATCTCCGTAGTTCCGGCAATAGGTTGCGTACCGCCGGTAAAGGTCTGCATAGTATTCCGGCCGCATATTGCCGCCGCATCCCCAGCTCTCATTCCCGACTCCCCAATACTTTACCTTCCATGGTTTGTCCCTTCCGTTGGCCCTCCTGAGATTGGCCATGGGACTTTCCCCATCCGCATTTACATACTCCACCCACTTGGCCATTTCCTCTACTGACCCGCTGCCCACATTGGCGCTGATATAAGGCTCGGTACCTATCAATTCGCAGAAGTTCAGGAATTCATGCGTGCCAAAACTATTGTCCTCGGTCACTCCGCCCCAGTTGGTATTGACGATCTTTGGCCGTCGGGCCGGATCGCCAATGCCATCCATCCAGTGATATTCATCAGCAAAACAGCCTCCCGGCCACCTTAGATTGGGTATTTTTATCTTCTTAAGCGCATTGGCTACATCATTCCTTACTCCATTGGTATTTGGAATCGGACTGTCGGGCCCCACCCATATGCCTCCGTAAATGCACCGGCCAAGGTGTTCGCTAAAATGTCCGTAAAGGTGCGGGTTGATTGTGTAACGACCGGAATCAGGATAGATCACCAGCGAGTTCGTCTTCCCATCGTTTCCTGTCTGGCCATGCGAAGGGCATACCATCAGACAGATAAGCGCACACAACAATAATCCTTGTTTAAGCATAGCGTGATAGCGTTAGGTTTGCAGACATAAATCAACGAAATATTCAGTAGCCGACACATGCCTTTTCCAAATATTGAACAATTCGCAATTATTTGGTAACGATAAATGGTAAATTGAATCGGCGTAAAATTAACCATCAATCCGCTACAATGAAACACATACAGATAACCCTTTCCCTTATTTGCATCCTGGTTGTGGCATCACAAACAGTCGCTCAGCAGGAAAAGGGAAATAGCGACAAACGCCTACTGGTCTTTCACAAGACCGCGGGCTTTTACCATAAATCCATACCCGCCGGCATTGCCGCAATAAAAAAATTGGGCCTGGAAAACGGCATAACCGTTGTAGCCAGCGATGATGCAACGGTCTTTGACACTGAAAACCTGGCGCAGTACAAAGCTATTGTCTTCCTCAGCACTACGGGTGACGTGTTGAATGATGCACAGCAAAGTGCATTTCAAGACTATATTCAGAAGGGCGGCGGTTTTGCGGGGATCCACGCGGCGGCCGACACAGAGTACGATTGGCCCTGGTACAATCAGCTCGTTGGCGCGTATTTTATGAGCCATCCCAAGCCTCAGAAAGCTTCGGTTATCATTGAAGACAGGAGCCATTCTGCTACCCGCCATTTGACCTCGCCCTGGGTGCGGTTCGACGAATGGTACAATTACAAAAGCATCGTCCCGGGCCTGAAGATATTGTGCAAACTGGATGAACGTTCTTATGAGGGAGGCGCCAACGGGCCGGACCATCCCATAGCATGGTACAGGAACTTTGACGGTGGCCGGGCCTTTTATACAGGCGGCGGACACACCGAAGAGGCCTTTGAGGAGCCGGAGTTCCTCCAGCATCTTCTGGGGGGCATCCGGTATGCAATGAACATGGAATGAACCCCCAGGAAGCATAAGGAACTATGCATATGCTCAGCTATTGCGGCACAGTCCTTGTGTGGAAATATTACTTGCGGGATATGC
>DATBVZ010000321.1:0-9318 GCA_036515095.1 Cyclobacteriaceae bacterium
TTATTGTCAATACGGATTTGGCAGGCCAGGCGGCTCCCGGCGGCGGCATCAGGCAGGGTGTCAAGCATTTCAAGTTCTGCATCATTGGGCCCTTCCAGTTGGTCGCCGGCATGGATCATCTCAACATGGCATGTTGCGCAAAGGGCCATCCCGCCGCACGTTGCCGGTATGTCGTATTCAGAAGCTTTGAGCACTTCCATCAGACTTAGGTTAATACCTTCCGGTACTTCAAGGTTTCGTGATTCGCCCCCGGGGTTCCGGATCTCAATAGTTATCATGGCTGACCAGGCTAAGGTTGATACAACTAAAAAGCATTGACACCGTTTACCGTGGTATACTTGAAGCTGATCTTCTCATCAGGATATACAAATCCAAACGCCCCCTGTGCCATCAGCGCAGCCTCGTGAAACCCGCAAAGGATCAGCTTCAGTTTGCCCGGGTACGTGTTGATGTCTCCAATGGCAAAGATGCCGGGCTCGCTGGTGGAAAAATCCAGGGTATTGACGACGATGGCATTCTTGTCAAGGTTAAGCCCCCAGTTTGCCAGTGGACCCAGCTTCGGGCTCAATCCAAACAAAGGTATAAGGTGATCCGCAGGGATCGTCTGGATTTGCTTGTTTCTGTCTGTCACCGACACCGTGTCAAGTACGCCGTTCCCGTTTAGCTCAACGAGGTTTGCATTCAGCATCAGATCGATCCTTCCTGAATTGGCAAGTGCAAAAACTTTCTCCGCTGAGTCCGGGGAACCGCGAAACGTCTCGTTGCGGTGAACAAGAGTTATTTTTTTCGCAAGCTCCGCAAGGTAGATGGTCCAGTCCAGCGCCGAATCACCTCCGCCCGCAATTACAAGTCTTTTACCTCGGAATACCTCCGGGTCCCTGACCATATATTCAACTCCCTTATTTTCAAAATACCCGAGATTGCGCAACGCCGGTTTCCGTGGCTCGAAGCTGCCCAGCCCGGCAGCGATGACTACCACTTTGCAATCTATCCGTGTTTGCGCCGATGTTGTTACAATAAAATCCCCTTCGTCGCCTTTTTCGATGCCCTCTACCCGCTCGCCGAGCGTATAGGTGGGTTTGAATGGCTCGATCTGCTTTCTGAGACGTTCCACCAGCTCCTGGGCCTTGATCTCTGGAAAGCCGGGTATGTCATATATCGGCTTTTTGGGATATATCTCCGAAAGCTGCCCTCCGATCTGCGGAAGCGCATCAATCAGGTGGCATCGCATCCTGAGCAGTCCGGCTTCAAAAACGGCGAAAAGGCCTACGGGCCCCGCGCCAACAATGCATATATCGGTCTGTATCATTTCCATTCCGTTTTTACGGTCATAAATTTAGCATAATAATTATTAGTATAACAAGTAATTTGAGCAGGGAGTGCCGGCATCGAATTTCCCCCGGGGAAAGTGCCCTGGCGGCCGATGGCCCCGTCTTTTTCGGAGCGTGTTCGGGCGGGGTGTTTTACCTATATTTGTCGTACTAATTATTCGTACCATGGAGGAAATGTACAATGCGTATTCCTTTATGCTGGATCGCACCGCCAGAAGAGTGAAGCAATATGCCCAGCAGCGCTTTAAGGAAATGGGATTCAACATTACCGTAGATCAATGGCTGGTGCTGAAACAATTGTACGAGAAAAAAAAAGTAAAGCAGAACGAGCTGGCCGAGCTTGTTTTCAAAGATAACCCTACGCTAACGCGGATCATAGACCTGTTGTGCGACAAGGGGCTTGCAGAACGGAAAGTTCATCCGGATGACCGCCGCTGCTTCATGGTTTCTCTTACCACGAAAGGCAAGAGCAAAGTTGAAGCGCTTCTGCCGAAAATCCAGGCGGTGCGGCTGAAAGCCTGGGAAGGGCTCTCATCGCGTGACTTCAACCAGTTTAAACGGGTGTTGAATACCATCTATCAAAACCTTTCGGTCTCACGAAAATCAATGAGTGAACGAGTGAATGAGTGAATGGATTCATACCTACACCTTCATCCCCACCTTCCACCTCCCGCCCAGCAGGAAACAGGCCAGAAAGGATATCGCGTAGCTTAGCGAGGCCAGCAGGAGAACCATCCGGAACCCAACTTGAACCGCCAACAGATACGCCAGGGCTGCACTGATAACGGAACAGCAGCTGTTTATTCCCCACGCCCACGGAACAATGGTTCTGTTCAAGAAGGTGCAGGCACGTAATCCCAACGGAAACGGCATGCCCATAAAAAAAGCGGGTATGCCGACGATCAACAGGGAAGCGATGATCTTCAACCAGAGTGGAAAGGACGTTACTGTGTTCAGCAATCCTGTAAGAACACCAAAATAAAACAGAAGCAATACCATGATCACCATTAGAACGATCTGCATATTTTTTACCGACAAGGTATACCACGATGAGATATAACTGCCAAGTCCCGAAGCGATCAGCATGGCGCCGATCATCAGCGCTGATGCATATACAGGATTTCCGAACACCAGCATGAATCGTTGTATCAGCATAAGCTCCAGCAACATGTAGCCGAAGCCGAGTCCTCCGAAATACAGGAGTACCCACCGCCGGCCTTTTCCCTTCAAACGCCTTCTGAGTAATGGCAGAATGATCAGCACCAATGCCAGCAGGGTAACCTGAACGAACGTGACCACAGCTATGAGAAATCCCATTTCGAAAAACGGAACTGCCTGCATACCAAAAAATTCCCGTAAGCGGGGTATGCTCCTCCACCGGAGAAACTGGGAAAAGTAGGGTTTGTCATCCGTGGCTGGGCGCAAATGAAAATCGTACTCGCGAAAGAGCCTGCTCCTGTTACCATAAACCAAGTCATCAATATAACCAAAGAAGGTAGTATCGTTCGTGACGTTGTAGACCATGCGCTCCTCCGGTGACAAATCGGGTAACAAGAGCGGATCAAAATACAGGCTGTCACAAAAGGCACGTATTTGCGCAACCTCATTCATTGCAAGCCGCGATTTTTTCAGTAAAAACGTAACGGTGCCCCAACCCCGTATCGCAGCGAGGCTTGATCGTTTCTCCCGGTCTTCCGCAATCACGGCCAGCGTGGCGGCAATCTTCAGGGGATTCTTATAGGGATAATCCATCCATGCCGTGACGGAGATTACTCCATCCTCATCCAGCAGACTCCACAACTGCAAAAAGGATTCACGGGTCAATGCATACTCCTCCCGCATGGCATATTTGCCGGCAGTTCCTCCGAACTCCCCGACGACCGGAAGTTGGATGAGGTCGTACTTCCTGTCTGGCGGGCCCATTGCGGCGAATGTTCTTGGCTCCATGGTAATAAGACGGACACCGGGCTTGTAGAACAACGAATCACTTTCGACAGCAAGTTCATCCCGTAGCATATCCGTGAGGGCTCCGTTGGGTTCGACAACATCAATGTAACCGGCGCCTTTCGAAAGTGCGTGCCATACCCCTGTGCCCGTGCCTCCATGGAGAATCAGGACGGTATCCCTGGATCCAAAAGCGTAAGCAACACCCGATGTGGTGAAGTCAAGAAAATGCCTTGCGCGGGTTGCGGGAAGAAGAGGCCCAACCCATTCACCATTGACAAAGACAACATCGGATACCGGAATTTCGCCGTCAAATGCGAGGCTTAAACCCGGGGCATAGCGCAGCCCTTCGGCTGATGCCACCTGGATCAGGCCATAAGGGCTTGGCCGCGTATGCGTAATGGTTGAGGATGGCAGATCCATAGCATGACTAAGACTCTTGTATTCCGATAGTATGAGCTTCACTGGCACTGCGATCCGGTAGCCGGAATAGAAGATCCCAAGCGTGATGAGCGGGACTAGCATTGTTCGATTGGATCTATCGATCAGGATGAGTCCTGCAAAGAGTGCCATGAGTCCGTCAACGGAAGGTAATTGTCCAGGCAAAAAATACCAGGCAAAGCCTGACGCCATCAGCGCTCCGATTCCGGAACCTGTCAGATTGGAAAAATACAGTCTCCCGATCGCGTGCGTATACTGCACAAATGCAAGCCCCAGGGCGAGTGCCCCCAGGAAAAAGGGAATAAAAAAAAGAGCGTACTGAATCAGCAAGGACACCCATTGACCCGATTCAACGAAAAGCAGGTAAGAATCAAAGCGGACGCTCCGGATCTGACTAACCTGCACGGACAACGTCATAGTAATGCCGCTTAGGGTCATTAGCGCCGGAATCAGCGCCCGATGTTGTTTTAATAGCCGGGATTGAAAAACGGATAATACCGTCCCCGCGGCACCAAATCCAAGCATGGCAACCGCGATCACCATTCCTGCAAAATGGAACCAATGAGCCAGTGACAGTATCTGCATGATCACAATCTGGTAGGCGATCAGCGCTGCGGAGATCAGCGCGATGGATATGGGAAGCCTGATGCGATAGGAAGTCGGAGCGATCATTTTCGGCGGAAAGGAACAAACCGCACCGGCATGACACCGGTGGTCCGTATTTTGCCTTCATTGGTCTTTTCAACCAACATAAGTTGCTGAACCTGATAGGGAGATCCAACCGGTATTATCATCCGCCCGCCACCCCGAAGTTGCTGTATCAGTGAAGGAGGGATCTGCCCGGCCGCCGCGGTGACAATGATCGCGTCGAAAGGTGCGTGTTCACTCCATCCAAAATAACCATCGTCGATCTTCACGTCAATATTGTCATAGCGTGAATCGAGTAGGTCTCTTGCCCGGATGCCCAATGGTCCGACAATCTCAATTGTATATACTTCCTTTACTATCTCGGCAAGTATTGCCGCCTGGTAACCCGACCCGGTGCCGATCTCCAGCACGCTGTGCTCCTTCTTCAGGTTCAGGATAGCCGTCATATACCCAACTATGAAGGGTTGGGAGATCGTTTGTCCATAGCCGATGGGCAAGGGACGGTCATCGTAAGCGTACGGCTCAGCTTCTGCAGGGACAAACAAATGGCGCGGAACTTTGCGCATGGCTTCGAGTGTAGCCGGGTCTGTCACACCCCTTGCCGCAATCTGGCGGGCAACCATTTGCATCCTCTCCTTTTCCCGGGAAGGATCCTGGGTGAAGAAACTTGCCAGTAGGAACACTATGGTGGCTGCACTCTTCATGAACGGGTTGAATTAGCAAGGTAAGGATTCAGCAGTTGGCCTGACACCGTCGCTCCTGGTAATTAGTAACACGCACAGAAATCAGGGCGTTCACCTTATTTTTCAACGCCTTGTGCATGCCCGGGCAGCCTCACGTTTGCGCCGGCTCTTCCGCATAGGTCATCGCCGAGATCTTCTCTCGCTTTTTCTGCCAATCGCTCAAGTTGCTCTACGATCCCTGGGTATGTTGCCATGACGTCGTAACGCTCACCGGGATCCCTGCGTAGGTCGTAAAGCGCCGGGGCAATCGGGGCATTCTCATCCACCTTGCCAGGATGGCCATCCTTGCCTGGTTCGAAGCCCACATAGGTTCTTCCCGGGTGGCGCAGTACCAGTTTCCAGTCGTCCATTCTCACCGCTTCGAGGTTGTTCCGACGGTAATAGTAATAGAAATATTTTCTCGGCCGTACCTGCAGGCTGCCCTGTAAGACGGGGAGAAAGCTCACACCGTCGATCTTGTGTTCGGGCAGCGGCAAATCCAGCAGCGCTGCTATCGTCGGAAGGATATCAATGCCCGACATCAGGCTGTTGCATACTCCACCGGCGGCGATGGTTCCCTTCCATCGCACAATGCAAGGCACGCGTTGTCCTCCTTCAAAGGTTGTACCCTTGCCTTCCCTGAATCCGCCTGAAGAGCCTGCATGATTTCCGAAGTTCAGCCATGGCCCGTTATCGCTGGTGAACAGGATCACGGTATTTTCTTCAAGCCTGTTCTCGCGAAGCGCCTCCATCACGCGGCCGATCGACCAGTCCAGTTCCATCATTACATCGCCGTAAGTGCCCTGTTCACTTTTGCCTGTGAAATCCGGGGAGGCTGCAACAGGAACGTGTGGCATGGAATGCGACAGGTAAAGAAAGAAAGGCCGGTCTCTGTTCCTGTTAATAAAATCAACCGCCTTTTCCGTATATCGCTTTGTCAGCAGCGCCTGATCCGAGCGGGTATTGACCGGCTCGGCCATCTCATTCCCGTCGATCAGATGAAGCGGAGGAAACCGTTTCTTCCTCCAATCGGTAGCCGGATTCCCGTCATAGTCCACGGGCCACATATCATTGGAATACAGTAACCCGTAATATTCATCGAATCCATGTTGGAGCGGCAGGAATTGGGGCAGGTGGCCCAGGTGCCATTTACCGAAGATGGCTGTGCGGTATCCTTTCTGTTTAACCAGTTCGGCGATGGTAATCTCATCAGCATGAAGGCCCATCTGGCTGTCCGGAAAGAGGGCGCCATGAAAGCCCATTCGGTTGGGATAGCACCCCGTAAGCAATCCGGCCCTTGAAGCCGAGCATACAGCCTGGGGAGCAAGAAAGTTGGTAAACAGTATGCCTTCGCCGGCGAGCCGGTCAAGATTTGGTGTATGGTACTGAAGCGCGCCCAGGCTACTCAGATCGCCGTTTCCCATATCGTCCAGCAGAATCAATACGACATTTGGAGCCGTCGGGCGTGATTGGCCACAGGCATTTTCCGGGACCATGCTGATCCAGACCCCTATCATCAGGTGCAAGAAAAAACTGTTCGAATGATTCCAGGCGCTCATGTCCGAAGCTATCGACAAAAACTGGGATTTTGAGGGATAATCCGCCCAAAGATAGACGCGTTTTCAGGCTCTGAGGCAATACAAAACAACCGGATTTAACTGACAATCAAAATTTTTTCCGTTTTGTAAAAAAAATATCCCGTCACACTTTTGATGCGATCATTCGTCTTCGCAAACGATTTCGATCTACGCGTTTGATTTTACTCCTTCTGAAAAGTGTGGCGGATGATTTGGTAGTGGCCGGTGCCCCTGTTTCCTACACTTGATTTAATGCTTTCCTCTGCTATCTTCGCATTAACTAAGCGAAAATTTCACTCAACCTTAAACTTTAAACCTTCTACTCTACTTTCATGAAAACTATCTTGCGTTTCCTGATGGTCATGGGGATCATTGTGTTGATTCCTGTGACGGGTCTCTTTGCGGCTGATACCCCCGAAATCGATTCGGGCGCTACGGCCTGGATGCTGACGTCTACAGCATTGGTACTGCTGATGGTTCCCGGCCTGGCCATGTTTTACGGTGGTCTTGTTCGCACCAAAAATGTTTTGGGTACGATGATGCACAGTTTTGCAGCCATGGGGATCATGACAGTCCTGTGGCTCATCTGCGGTTACAGCATGGCCTTTGGCAGCAATGTGCTTGGCGGCTGGTTCGGATGGAGTTCCGACTATTTTTTACTGAGCGGGATCGATGAAAGCATTCTCGATGGCGGTATACCCGAGTATGTATTCTCTATGTTTCAGGCCAAGTTTGCCATCATCACGCCCGCGCTTATTGCCGGCGCTTTTGCTGAACGTGTGTCGTTCAAGGCATACTGCTGGTTTATCGCATTCTGGGGCGTTATCGTTTATAACCCACTCGCCCACTGGGTTTGGGCGGGAGATGGTTTCCTCTTCAACATGGGAGCAGCCGGTGCGATCGACTTCGCCGGAGGAACTGTCGTTCACATTTCAGCCGGGGTCAGCGGTCTGGTGGCTGCCATTTATATAGGGGGCAGAAAACTCCACCCCCACCTGCCCATGCGTCCAAACAACCTTGTGATGACGATGATCGGCGCGGGACTCCTCTGGGTTGGATGGTTCGGGTTCAATGCAGGAAGCAGCCTGACCAGCGGACTGAGCACTGCACAGGCGCTGACCGCAACACAAATTGCAGCCGCAGCCGGTGCACTGGCATGGGTGATCATCGAAGGCATCCATCAGGGAAAAGCTACCGCGCTTGGATTTGTCAGCGGTATTCTTGCAGGGCTTGTTGCGATCACGCCGGCAGCCGGCGTGGTAGAGCCGGTTGGCGCGCTTATCATTGGTATTCTGGCCACAACGTTCTGCTACAGCTCGATCATCCTTAAGAACAGGCTGGGATACGATGATACGCTCGACGTATTTGGCATTCACGGCGTCGGCGGTATTGTTGGCGCTATCTTCCTCACTTTCTTTATCCGCGATAGCTGGATGGCGGCTGCTGCTGAAAGCGCAGGCGCAGGCGGCTGGACCGTAATTCAACAGCTCGGTGTTCAGGCCACTGCGGTATTGATCGCTATAGGTTATGCCGCTGTTGGAACACTGGTCATACTGATGGTCCTGAACCGGTTCCTGAAGATCCGCTCAAATGTGGAAGGCGAAATGAAGGGCCTTGATAATTATTATCACGGTGAGCGTGGATATGGAATGATCAACCCCAGCTAATTTGAATATGGAGAACCCGCTGAAGGAATCTTTACCGCGTTCTCTAAGCGCATACAAGAAATGAATGGTAACGCCTGTAAGATCCACTTGTTTCAATACATGAAAAGGAATTCAAACAGTGAATTTTACGCACATATCAAACTTCAAAAATATTAAAACATGAAACTATTAATCGCAATAATCCGGGAAAACCAACTTGACCAGGTGCGGGAATCGCTGGTTAATGCCGGAATTTCCAGGATCACGGTAAGCAATGTCTCCGGGCATGGAAGAACCCAGACGGAAGAAATCTACCGCGGCCAGAAGGTCGTGCCTAACCTCGTACCCAACGTCAGGGTCGAGATTGCTCTCAATGACGCGTTCGTTGCTCCCGCCTGCGACGCCATCATCAGCGCCACTACGGCAAACGATGACGGGCTGGTCGGAAGTGGAAAAATATTCGTTACGCCGCTCGAAGAGTGCATTCGGCTCCGCACCGGAGAGCGCGGCTCAGAAGCCATCTGATCCTTACAATTATGCCACTGCCGGTTGGTTTGTATCCGCTATGGAACGGACCAACCGGCTTTTTTATTCAGCAGTACCACCGGCAACCTCCAATCCGACTTCCCCTATCCGCTTTAAGATAAGAATGGTGGTCAAAAGCAGGTAATCGCCCATTCGCATTCACCTTCGGGTTACATCAGAGCAGATTCCCGTTACAATAGTACTAAAGCTGCATCTGCCTGCCCGGGCAACGCCCGCTGCGCAATGCAACTGCAGCACCCTATGTTACGTCGCAGCAATCCTTTGGTACATCCATACAAATTGTTCTCCAATTCCGATACTAGGTTTGCTATGATTTTAATTTCATGAATAAGCCGCAGATGCGATCGGCTGCAGCTTACGGAGACAGACAAAGGCCCTTTCCTTTATACTTGTTTCAACATTATCTAAAACAACAATAACATGAAAACAAATGTCTATCGGCTTTTGCACAGCGCCAGTACCA
>DATBVZ010000322.1:0-5767 GCA_036515095.1 Cyclobacteriaceae bacterium
CCCCCGCAGCAGGGAAATTTTGAGAAAGACTGAACGTTCCCCACACCGATTGCACAAAGACCGCTGATGATCCATGGCTTTCGCCACCAACAAAGAAGTCGTCGAGGCCATCTCCATTGATGTCTCCTTTGGCAAGGCAGGGCCCGAAGCGGGTCAACTCGTGGAGCAAGGTGCGCGTGGACAGGATATCAGAGGGGCTATTCTCAATGTGCCGGTAATCCAGCAGTCCGGCCGGGCTAAACAACGTTTTTTCGCGGTGATCAATTTGCATCATTGGCTCAGCTCCTTCCTTTGTAAAAGCCAGGGTTGTATCAGCGGCAATGGAGAAGTACTTCTTAAATGTGCTGTCCGGCCAGAGGATGAGTACCGAATCGATTTGTGCCGTTGATCCCAGGCCGAAGTGCGCGAATGGCTCCACGGTTGACTGAAAGCCCCTGTAGGGTGTCATCTCAATAAACTGACTCTTGCCGTCGGCAAATACCCATACCTTTTGGTTGCGACTACCATCTGTGGAAACCAATCGGATGTAGCGATGGGCGCCGGCCTGTTTGCGGGCCGTATTTTCGAACAGGATCACCTCTTGATCGATGTTATTGGTGATCAGGTCCAGGTCACCGTCATTGTCCAGATCCGCGTAGGCTGCTCCATTGGTAAATGTAGGCAACTCGATTCCCCACTCCTTCGATTTATCCTCAAAAACCAGGGATCCTGTATTTTTGAAAACATAGTTTGACAGTTGCACGTCAGGAAGATTTTCGAGTCCTTCATTAATCTTTTCCTTCCGCTTTTCAACTGTTCCGAAAGGGCTCCCGCCAAAGCCGAAGAAAACAAAGTCAAGATTGGTAACATCCTTTCGATATCCGTTGCCGATGAACAGATCCTTGTAGCCGTCATTATCGAAGTCGGCAAACAAGGGCGCCCAACTCCAGTCGGTCTTTGCCACGCCTGCCATAAAAGCAATCTCACTGAACAGATAATTTTCTTCATTATCCGGGCCACGGTTAAGTTGAAGTGTATTCCGCATGTATTGCGGTTGATATCCCGCCTCCAGTGCCATGTGGAAGAAGTCATAGTTCTGTCCCGGGGTCATCAGCTTTTGACGCTTATGGCCGGGTGGGAGCATATCCACTGCGGCGATATCGGGAAGTCCGTCGTTATTGAAGTCCGCCATATCAACACCCATCCCGTTGTGCGCCTGGTGTTTGAGATAGTCACCGATCCGATTCTCGAAGGTGCCGTCTTTTTTATTGATCCAAAGGATATCATTGGAGAGGAAATCATTGGACACGTATACATCCGGCCACGAGTCGTGGTTGATATCGCAAACCACGATACCCAGGCCGTAACCCTCTACGAGTACACCTGCTTCTTCGGAAACATTGGTGAATGTGTTGTCGCCGTTATTCCGGTACAGCCTGTCGGTCGATTCAGCTTCGCCATTGACGCGTTTCGGCCGCAGGTTATTGCGGTTGTACTTTTCGAGCCAGTTGTTGAGTAGGTACATGTCGGGATCGCCATCTTTATCGTAGTCAAAGAATGCGGCCATGGTACTGTACGAATCATCGTCAAGATTGAACGAACGTGAAGACTCTATGAATACGGGGGTACCATCCTTAACGCCCTGGTTAATAAAGAGGAGATTTCTTCTTTCTTCCGGAGTTGTTTTTCCGGCGACGCACAGGTAAAGATCATCCAGACCATCCTGGTTAATGTCGACCACCGAAACGCCCGTTACCCAGCGACCGGTTTGGGTGCCGGACCGGGCAGTAACGTCTTCAAATTTCAATCCGCCTTTATTCAGGTAAAGCTTTCCGGATGCCTGGTTGCCGCCGAAATAGAGGTCTTGCATGCCATCCCGGTCAAAATCGCCTACACCCACGCCACTTCCATTGTAGATGTACTCAAATGTGAGGGCGTTGAGTGTGTCGTTGGTGTTGATTGTATTCTGGAAATCGATGCCCAGTTCCGGCCCCTTGCGGATTGCAAACAGTGGCCCCGGCCGCTGGTCGCAGGAAAGCGTGCTAATCCAGAATAGAATGGAGAGAAAGGGCAGCCTCATGGTATAAAGATAGCAAAGGTAATTCCGGAACGCGACTTGTTCCGTCCTGCCCGCGATCATTGAAATTCAGCCCTGTCAGGCTGTACAGGGGTTACGCTTTTGGCAGATAGTAAAGAAAAGCTTGGTCGTCAGATTATTCCTGCTCCGTGCCTTCTTACTTGCGTTTTGGGACTCCTGATGCTCATCCTTCCGGAGGGGAATGAAAAATGATAGTAAATACAGTGCAGGACAGTTGATATTAGAAAATTTTACTTTTTAACTTAAGATGTTGGTTGGCAATTACCTTGTGCATTAGAGTCGAACAGGGAAAGCACAAGGAATTGACTGGTGGCATGTACACGTTAAAATAAACCAAACCATGAACAAGAACAACGGTCGCAGGTCTTTCATCAGGAAGGTTGGTATGGGAGGACTGAGCGCGGCGGTATTGCCGGGGGCTACCCTTGCCGGCTCAGGAACGACGGTCAAAACGAGATCGAACACACATGCGCCCGGGGTATCCGGGTCGCAGGAACGAAAATACAATGAGGCATATAGCGGTGAATACCTGAACCGGGTTGCATTTCCGATCGGCGGAATGGGGGCCGGTATGTTTTGCCTGGAGGGAACCGGCGCCATATCACACCTGTCCATCCGTCACCGGCCTGCACTCTTTAATGAACCCACCATGTTTGCGGCTATCGCAATCAAAGGACAGGCAAATGGGGTGAAAGTGATCGAGGGCCCGGTTCCGGATTGGAGAAAATTTGGTGAACGAGGAGCAGGAAACGGATCGGGAGGTACAACCTACGGGTTGCCACGGTTTCAAAAGGCAAGCTTCCTGACGCGGTTTCCGTTTGGGATCATTTCCCTGGAGGACGTCGACATGCCCGTGCAGGTGCAGATCACGGGTTGGAGTCCCTTTATTCCCAATGACCCCGACAGCTCGAGTTTGCCGGTCGGAGGTTTTGAATACCAATTAACCAACCGGGCCGGCACACCTGTCGACGCTGTCTTTTCGTATCATGCGAGAAATTTTCTGCGCGAGAACGGCGGTCAAAACCGCATTCGTAAAATTGCTCGCGGTTTTGTGCTCGCCGAAGAGGGAACCGTGGAGAAACCTAACCTGAAAAGCGACTTTGCAATTCTTACGGATGACAACAACACGGTTGTTGACTATTGCTGGTTCCGCGGAGGCTGGTGGGATCCGCTCACAATGGCCTGGAACACGGTGAAAAGCGGAGAATTGAAGGCTGTCGATCCGGTGGAGAACGATGCTCCTGGCGCCTCCCTTTTCGTTCCCATTTCATTGCAACCCGGCGCCACCCGAACGATAAGGGTACTTATGTCCTGGTATGTACCTGGCTCCGACATACGGCATGGAAATCCTGTCGAGCCGGAAGCTTGTGATCCTGCTTCAGGTTGCTGCAATTCACCTTCCGATATCGGACTCGACCCGTATGACAAGGATTTTGCCGGAGAGTTTTATAAACCGTGGTATAGCAGTCGCTTTGCCGGCGTTGATGAAGTAGCGGACTATTTTGTGAAAAACTATGAGGAACTGAATAAAAAATCTTCGCAATTCAGGGATGCATTCTATTCCGCCACGTTACCACCCGAAGTCATGGAGGCCGTAGCGGCAAACCTGACAATTCTCAAATCGCCCACCGTGATGCGGCAATATGACGGACGTTTGTGGAATTACGAGGGATGTGGCGATGATTGGGGCTGTTGCCACGGGTCATGCACCCACGTTTGGAATTACGCGCAGGCAATGGCCCATCTCTTCCCTTCGCTCGAACGAAGCCTTCGTCATACCGAATTTTGCGAAGGCCAGAATGCTGCGGGACATCAGACATTTCGCGCATCACTTCCCATCCGCCCCACGGACCACGGATTTCATCCGGCTGCCGACGGGCAACTGGGTGGTATCATGAAGGTATATCGCGAGTGGAGGATAAGTGGGGATAACGAATGGCTGAGCAAGATCTATCCCATGGTGAAAGTCAGTATGGACTATTGCATCAGCGCGTGGGACCCCCGTGAAAAAGGAATTTTGGAAGAACCTCATCATAACACGTACGATATTGAATTCTGGGGACCGGATGGTATGTGCACCAGTTTTTACCTCGGGGCGCTGGAGGCAATGGTCCGGATGGGAACCTTTCTGAGACAGAATGTTTCCCGATACAGGAAATTGCTGAGCATAGGAAAGAAGTTTATCGAAAGCGAGTTATACAATGGCGAATACTTTATCCAGAAGATAGCGGTCTCAGGATTGAACGCAGGAAATCCGGTGGAAGCTTCGCAAAAGTCCATGGGCGGAGAGTATTCACGGGAAGCCCTGGATCTGCTTCAAAAGGAGGGACCGAAATATCAATACGGAGAGGGATGCCTTTCAGACGGCGTGCTGGGCGCCTGGATCGCCAGGATGTGCGGACTTGATGACCCCTTCGACGGAGAAAAGATCCGAAGTCATGTGATGGCAGTCCATAAGTACAACCTTAAAGACGACCTCAGCGACCACGCTAACCCGCAACGTCCGTCCTATGCGCTGGGAACCGATGGCGGTTTGCTGCTGTGCTCATGGCCACGGGGAGGGAAGCTTTCTTTACCTTTTGTTTACAGCGATGAAGTCTGGACCGGTATTGAATACCAGGTGGCTTCGCATCTGATGCTTGCGGGGCAGGTCGATGAAGGCCTTGAAATAGTTCGCACGTGTCGTGACCGGTATGACGGAAGGATACGAAATCCGTTCAATGAATACGAATGCGGCAGTTGGTACGCGCGGGCACTTTCGAGCTATGGGTTGTTGCAGGGACTTACCGGTGTAAGGTACGATGCCGTTGATAAAACGTTGTACATCGATTCAAAGGTCGGCGACTTCACCAGCTTTATTTCCACCCAAACCGGTTTTGGCACCGTAACCCTGAAAAACGGAAAGCCTTCGCTGACCGTTGTATCCGGGAGTATTCCGGCCAAGGAGGCCGTGGTGTCAGGCAAGAAGGTGGTCCTATCCTGAAACTCTGAGTGAAGGGGTATTTCAGCAGGCAGTACACAACGGGCAGTGTGCAATACAAGTGACAATTGCCTTGATTCGCAAAGAGAATGTGATACGCTACCTCGAAACAAACTCATACTTCCCCGAACCCACCTCTGCAATGGCGTAACCGGCTTCGCGTCGCGAAATAGTAGCGGCTCCGGAAACCTCTATAACTTCGCCACCTTCCCGCAAGGGAATCCATACCGTTGCCTTTGTATTTGGCGGCACGACAACACGAATCGTAAACGCGTTGCCCTCTATCTTCCAGTCGCTTTCAATCAAACCTTTAACCGACTGGTAGCTTCCTTTTGCCCATGTCAGGTCGCCTGCAGGTTGTGGTTTGACTATAAAAGTACTAAACCCGGGAGCAGTGGGATTGATTCCCAGTAAAGAGCGGTAGAACCACTCACTCACCGATCCGAACATCGGGTGGTTTTGCGACGGTCCATTGTCGGGGTATTCCCATGACTCCCACAATGTGGTAGCTCCTTCTTCCAGCATAAATCCCAACGACGGATAATCCCGCTGATTGACTATGCGGTAGGCAATGTCATTGCGGTCTCTTTCGCGAAGTACATCATACATCATCTTGTTTCCAAAAATTCCGGATGACCCGTGCCAGTTGTGCCGTTTGAACTCCTCCATCAAAACCTCAAAGGTTAATTCCTCCTCGGTTGAAAGTCCGT
>DATBVZ010000323.1:0-5565 GCA_036515095.1 Cyclobacteriaceae bacterium
CCTTCAGGACCCTGAATTATTTTCCGCCTGCCGAAAAGTACCGCGTCATCGCGACGCTCAGACCAATCGAAGAGCGAAAAGTGCGTACGCTCGCTACTTCCGATGGGAAAGAACAAAGGTACCTTGAGTATGCCTGGGCCGAATTTGATCTGGATGACCGGAAGAACCGGTTGCTGATCCTTGAGATCATGGGACGCGGTCCAGATCAGGGCACACTCTTCCTTGCGTTTGGGGACCAGACAAGCGCAGCTGAAACCTATGGCGCAGGACGGTACCTTGACATTAAGAAAATGCCAGGCAGCCCAACCGTTGAACTGGATTTTAACAAGGCTTACAATCCGTATTGCGCATATAACGAAACCTATTCCTGTCCCTTGCCTCCTGCTGAAAATCTGCTTGATGTAGCCATTCGCGCAGGTGAAAAAAATTACAAACAATGATACGCCTCATTCCGATCCTGTTGGTTCTTATCCTGCCCCTTCAGACACGGGGCCAATTATTTCAAAACGCAGAACCCCTGGCCCACACATTTTCTATTGTAGCCAGGGACGAGCGCACCGGCGAGATGGCCGTCGCTGTTCAGAGCCACTGGTTCAGCGTCGGGTCCGTTGTGTCCTGGGCAGAAGCCGGCGTAGGGGTAATCGCCACCCAGTCTTTCGTGAACAAGTCGTTTGGCCTCCGCGGACTTGAACTGTTGCGTAACGGAAGCAGCCCGGAGGGGGCCCTGCGCGAATTACTGGCTGATGACCCGGGACACAATGTGCGGCAGGTCGCTATCCTCGACACCGGCGGCAGGGTGGCTGTGCATACCGGAAAAGACTGCATCGCATGGGCAGGACACAGGAGCGGGAAGAACTTTTCCGTACAAGCCAACATGATGCTCAACGAGCGCGTGGTGCCCGCCATGGAACACGCATGGCGGGCAGGCGAAACGCTCGCGCTTCCCGAGCGCATGATGGAAGTATTGAGAGCCGCACAGGCAGCCGGCGGTGACATTCGCGGCAAGCAGTCGGCCGCTTTGCTTGTCGTGCGTGGAAAGGCAACGGACAAGCCATGGGATGATCGGCTAGTCGATCTCCGGGTGGATGATTCGCAAGATCCGATTGAAGAACTCGTGCGTTTGTTGCGTGTCTTTCGCGCCTACGAGTACATGAACCTTGGTGACCTGCACATTGAACATGGTGATGTGCCGGAGGCGATGGAAGCCTATCAAGCCGCCATGAAAATGTTTCCTGAAAATCTTGAAATGCAATACTGGACTGCGATAACGCTTGCGTCCAACGGTCAGGTGCAAAAGGCCGTACCCATGTTGCAGGATATTTACAGCAAAGATCCGAACTGGCGCGAACTTACCCGGCGCCTTCCGAAGGTTGGATTGCTGCCTGTAACGGAAGAGGAACTTGAGGAATTGATCCGTTAGTGTGCATAACTTGTCGGTTACTGTGCACAAGTTGTGGATATCGTGTGGAATACATCAATGTTCAAACTGCCGGCCGGAAAAGTCGGTGAACGGTTTAACTTTTAGTGTTCGATTTATCCATTTATAATTCTGACTTTATTAGCTTTAGCCGATGACCATTTCGTACAACTGGCTGAAGGATTACATTGAGATCACCGAATCGCCGGAAGCGATCGGAGAAGTGTTAACATCCACGGGGCTCGAAGTCGAAACCATCGATAGTTTTGAAACCGTTAAGGGCGGACTGCGGGGTCTGGTAGTAGGCGAAGTACTGACCTGCGTACGGCATCCCAATGCCGACAAACTTTCGTTGACTACAGTTGACATCGGAAACGGGAACACGCTCAAGATCGTATGCGGCGCTCCCAACGTGGCGGCCGGGCAAAAAGTTGTTGTGGCGGTTCCCGGAGCCACCATCTATCCGGTACACGGCGAGCCGTTCACTATCAGGAAAGCGAAAATTCGCGGCGAGCATTCGGAGGGAATGATCTGTGCAGAGGATGAGATAGGACTGGGAACAAGCCATGACGGGATAATGGTACTCGACCCTGCTGCCCGACCTGGAACACCAGCGTCAGAATACTTTAGGATAAGTACCGATCACACCATTGAGATAGGGCTTACCCCTAACCGGGCGGATGCCGCATCCCACATTGGTGTGGCAAGGGACATCCGGGCGTCCAAAAAGCGAACGCTCCGCCTGCCGGACATATCGGCATTCAGCGTTGATAACCAGTCCCTGACCATTCCGGTTGAGGTTGAGAATAAAGATGCCTGTCCGCGATACAGCGCAATCACCATTTCAGGTATTACGGTTAAGGAGTCCCCGGACTGGTTAAAGAATCGACTGCTTTCTATTGGACTCTCACCGATCAATAACATTGTCGACATCACCAACTTTGTATGCCATGAATTGGGGCAGCCCCTTCACGCATTCGATGCCGCCGAGATCGATGGCGGAAAGGTTGTTGTGAAGACGATGGCTTTCGGAAGCAAGTTCATCACACTTGATGGCAGGGAACGCACCCTGCTGGATTCGGATCTGATGATCTGCAGTGCGCGGGAAGGCATGTGTATTGCAGGTGTTTTCGGGGGCATTAAGTCCGGGATAGCCGCCAAGACTAAGAACCTGTTTTTGGAAAGTGCCTTCTTTTCGCCTGACTTTATCCGGAAAACTGCACAACATCACCAGCTAAAGACAGATGCTTCATTCCGGTTTGAAAGGGGCACTGATCCGGAAATGACCGTCTTTGCCTTGAAGCGCGCGGCCATGCTGATCAGGGAAATCGCGGGTGGCGAGATATCCTCGGATGTCGTCGATATCTATCCGGTGAAAATCCAACCGCGCCAGGTGGTGATGAGGGATAAAAATGTCGACCGGCTTATCGGAAAAGCAATTCCCCGCGATGAAATTTTCTCCATTCTCCAGAGCCTGGATATTGAGATCCTGAGCTCGGACGACCATCAATATACCGTATCCATACCGCCATACCGGGTTGATGTCGTTCAGGAAGCCGACGTGGTGGAAGAGATTCTTCGCATATACGGTTTCAATAAGATCGAGTTGACAGAATCTGCCAGCGCCGACTTTCTGGCCTCTTTCCCTGAGCGCGACATCAACCGATTCAAGCAAAACATTGGCGAATTGCTGGCCGGCAACGGCTACTATGAAATATGGACCAATTCACTTACCAATCAGTCGTATCAACAGCGATTTGGCCTGACGTTTCCGGGCGATCCTGTTGAAATACTTAACAAACTCAGCGAAGAGCAGGGTATTCTTCGGCAGACCATGCTGTTTACCGGTCTGGAAGTTTGTGCGTACAACCTGAACCGCAGGCAACGGGACCTGAAGCTCTTTGAATTCGGCAAGGTGTATTACAGCAAGGATGACAAGTACCACGAGGAAGAACGGCTTGCGCTTTACCTCACGGGCCTCCTGGAAACAGAGAACTGGCAGCGCGAAACAAAATCCGTATCCTTCTTTGATCTGGCCCAACAGGTATCACACATCATTACACGTACCGGCGCTCAGACGGAACAGTTGGCGATCACCGATCCGTTGTTTGAATACGGAGTATCCCTGAAAACGGACGGGAATCAGATTGCGAGACTTGGCAAAGTGAAGAATGCGGTGCTCAGGGAATTCGGGATAAAGCAGGAATTATTTTATGCGGAGCTTGAAACCGCCTTGCTTTTCCGGAATGCAAACCCTAAGTTCGTAATTAAGGATGTACCGAAGTTCCCCGAAGTCAGGCGGGATGTGTCGCTTGTGCTCGACAGGCGGGTTACCTTTGAAGAAATTGAGAATCTTGTCCGCTCAACCGAGAAGCGGTTGATAAGGTCCATCATTCTGTTTGATGTATACCAGGGCGAGAAGATACCGAAAGACAAGAAGGCGTATGCGATGGGCTTTACGTTGTTGGACGAGGACAAGACGCTAACTGACCAGGAAATTGAAAAGACCATGAACCGCCTGATGGCCGCTTTCGAGCAGAAGTTGGGCGCGATAATTCGTAAATAAGTTTGGGTTGGCCAATGTGCGCGGCGCGAGCGGCTCATATTGTGAATCTTTAAATTCTATACATGGATCAGGAATTACTCAAGTCTAACCTTAACGGGTTGGAGCGGAAAATTCAGATGCTCATCAGCGAGCATAAAAGTCTAAAAGAGGAGCTAAAAGGCCTCAAAACGGAAAATCAGGACTTAAAAACAGCCTTAAAGGTCAGGGATGATCAAATTGCTGGTTTTCATAATCAACTGAAAATAAGTAAACTTGCAGATAGTTTACGCCCGGAAGACGGAAGTGTTCCGGAGTTGAAGAAAAAAGTGGACGAATACATTCGAGAGATTGACAAGTGCATCGCTCACTTAAGTAGATAATGCAGCAACCAGTAAGATGGAGGAGCTTTCAATAAAAATCAAGATAGGCGATCGCGAGTACCCTATGAAGGTAAAACGTGCTGATGAAGAGAGGATTAGAATTGCAGGTAAACTCATCAATGAAAAGTTACGATCTTACAGGGAGCAGTTTGGAATCGAGGATAAACAGGATCTACTGGCAATGGTGGCCTTCGACTGCCTGATTGATAAGATGGCGGTTGAAGAAACACACAAAGGCATTGACCAAACCGTATTCGAAAAGGTCAACCAGTTGAACAATCTGATCTCGCAATCTATCTTATAATCTTCACTCCTGCCTTCCTGAATGCCCGCAACGGCTTTCCCGGGTTAATATAAACCCAACTTAACACCTATGTCAGCTACTGTTATAACTGTGGCCGTCGGCATTCTGGCTACCCTGGTGCTGAGCGCCCTCGTCGGTAATATTCTTTACCGGCGGAAAACCAAAAGAAGACAGGAGGAAGTGGAGGAAAAAGCAACGCTTATTCTGAAAGAAGCCGGGATTACGGCCGAGAACCTCAAGAAAGACAAGATCCTTGAAGCCAAGGAAAAGATCCTCAAAATGAAGAGTGAATTTGAGGAGGAAGCAAACCGCAAGAAAAGCCTGATCATTTCCAATGAACAAAAGATCAAGCAACGCGAGCAGACCCTCAGCAAAGAACTTGAATCCATCAAACGGAAAGAAGGCGAGCTCGACGATATTCGTACAGACCTTGCCGCCCAGCTCGAACATGTCAGAAAGCGGAAGGAAGACCTGGACAAATTCAACCAGCAGAAAATTCAGATCCTTGAAAACATCTCCAAGCTTACCGCAGAGGAGGCACGGGAACAGCTGGTGGCCTCGTTAAAGGACGAAGCTCAGACCAAAGCCTCCAGTTTCATCAAAGACATCATGGAGCAGGCCAAACTGTCGGCTACGAAAGAGGCGAAAAAGATCGTGGTGGAAACCATCCAGCGGACCGCCACTGAGCACGCCATCGAGAATTGTGTGTCGGTATTCAACATCGAAAGCGACGATATCAAAGGCAAGATCATCGGAAGAGAGGGCCGCAATATCCGCGCCCTGGAGTCGGCTACCGGCGTCGAGATCATCGTTGATGACACCCCGGAGGCCATTATTATTTCAGGATTCGACCCGGTCAGGCGTGAAATCGCCAGGCTATCACTCCACCGGCTGGTACAGGACGGCCGTATTCACCCGG
>DATBVZ010000324.1:0-5419 GCA_036515095.1 Cyclobacteriaceae bacterium
CCCGCGCTCCGACGCTGACGCCGTCCCCGCTGGCTAGCGGATATGGCGTCGGACGAAGCTATCCCGCAAGCGTTCGGAGCTCACCATAGACTTATCTTGAAGAAAGTTGACAACAACCAACCGATTCTGTGCAAGCTACGACAGGTGAAGCATAAGTACCCTTTTTGGATGCAGAGGCAGGATCAGAAGCAATGGGGAAAGAACCAGGTGAGTGTCATGTTTACTCCGTACTCATTCACTCATTCACTCATTTCTCACCCATTGGGAAATATCCCCAAGTAGAATTATGTTTGCCGCAACGCTATAATACCTGGGAAGTTTTGGGGGAGATACGCACAATCATTTTCGATCTTGGCGGTGTAATTATCGATCTGGACGTGGATGCGACCATGAAGGGGTTTTCCTCAATGTCGGGATTGACCTTGCCTGAGGTGAGGGAATGGTATGCGGCACAACCCGTCTTTAAGGACTTCGAAAAAGGGCTTATTACAGAAGCGGACTTCAGGCAAGCCATCAGAGAAGCGTTCTCCTTGAATGGGGTGGGGGATGAGGAGATAGACAGGGTGTGGAATGCTATGTTGGCAGACTTGCCTGTATCAAGACTGCACTTCATGCAATCGCTCATGGCCCGCTATCGCGTAATGATCCTGAGCAATACGAATAGCATTCACGTCAGGCAGTTGAATACGAATATGCTACCCGGCATCGCCGGGGCAGATTCCTTGAATCCGTTTGCGCACGAGGTGCTCTTTTCCCATGATATCCATCTCCGGAAACCCGATCGTGCGATTTTCCGGTACGTGCTGGAAGCCTATAGCCTTGTACCGGGAGAGACAATATTCCTGGATGATAACCCTGAAAATGTGGCTGGGGCGCGGGAAGTTGGCATCAGGGCTGAGTATATTACTCACCCGGATATTGTTTTTGATTTGTTTAATACCCAATGACTAAGGCGAAGAGAACCGTTCTGATCCAGGGATTCTTGTTTGTGCTTACTTTTGTGACAACTACGCTGTCTGGAACAGAGTGGGCACATTCGAAATCCATAATCTACTCAGAGAACTACTCCTGGAACGATTTCCTAAGCGGGATGCAATTCTCCGTACCATTTCTGCTCATCCTTACCGTACATGAATTCGGGCACTATTTTACGGCCATGGCTCATAAGATCAAATCGTCGTTGCCTTACTTTATCCCCTTTCCCCCGATATCGTTATCCATTGGTACCCTTGGCGCAGTGATACGGATCAGGGACAGGGTTTACTCCAACATTCAGCATTTTGATATCGGACTGGCAGGACCCCTTGCAGGGTTTGTTGTTGCCGTCGTGATCCTGTTCTATGGATTCAAAACCCTGCCCCCACCGGAGTATATCTACCAGTTTCACCCCGAATACGAATCATACGGCCTGAACTACAAAGATCATGTCTATACCGAGGCATACGGACTTGAGCAAAAACAACAGTTTGACCAGGTATTCGGAACCAACCTGCTGTTTATGCTCTTTGAAAAATTTGTTGCCGATCCCGAACGGGTACCCGATCCCCATGAGTTGATGCATTACCCCATACTTATGGCAGGCTTCATCGCGCTCTTCATTACCAGCCTGAACCTGCTGCCTATCGGACAACTGGACGGTGGCCATGTCATTTACGGTTTATTCGGACAAGAAGGACACCGGACTATCGCTGTTGCGTTCTTTGTCGGTCTGTTGATCTACTCCGGTTTGGGCTATGCCAACTTCAGGGATAACAGCGATGACCTCCCGTGGATCATTCCAACCGGCGTATTTTTTTATTTCATCTGTCTGCAGGGACTTAAACTACCGTTCCGGGATACCTTTATGTATGCAGTTACAATCGTTGCGTTTCTGCTCCTGGTCGCCTGGCTCTTCCCGGACTTGAAGGGATTTTCAGGATGGCTTGTGTTCGGGTTATTGGTAGGAAGGTTGCTGGGGATTTACCATCCGCCCAGTGAAGTGGAGCTACCGCTGAATCCGGGCAGGGTGATCCTGGGCTGGATATGCCTGTTGATCTTCCTATTGAGTTTCAGCCCGGTTCCCCTCAGCATCACGGAGGTGGGAAAATAACCACGGGATCAGTTCTGTACGAGGACCTTCCGCCGGTACGTGCCGTTACCGTTCAGCCACATGACAATGTACATTCCGGGAGTGGGCGCAAGCAGCGTTACTTTCTGCTCGTCGTCGCCTTGCTCAAGCGTCCACGGTATCTGCTTCCCCGCGACGTCGGTTATCTCCAGTTGCCAGACCTGGCCTGAAATATAAAAGACCCCCTTGTTCGGATTGGGAAATAGTTCCCTGATCCGCGCTTCGTCAGGCACAGCGGTAACAGGATCCGCAACGCCGCCGAAGACGGGTCTTATCATCAGACTGCCCTGGATGTCGGTATTCTGCTGCCATGCGCTTCCTGCATACACATACATCTTGTCGCCAGTATCATTGCTCTTGTCAAGGCCTACCTTAGTACCTGATGTCACGGGTTCGCGGTAGCCGATATAAAAGACCGAGTCATCAATGAACAAAGGAGGCTGCAGCGGGATATACAGAAACTCATTTCTGGTGTTCTTCGTAATGGTTCTGCTCAGGATGCTGTAAATGGGATTCTGGGTTGGGAGACCCTCATCATTTCCATAGATGTAGAGATCCACGCTCTGTGAATTGGATCCGCCGAGATAGGGGAAATAGAGTTCAAAGCCTGCGAGCGTTGCCGTGTCGGACAGCATGTCAAACCGGTAGGCCAGCCGGTTGCCGGGCTGGGTAAGTCCCACGGAGTATTCGGCTACGCCGTCATCGTAGGCGTAGTAGCCCCGGAGCGTGTACGACGCTGACAGGGTATCGTTGACACGGAAGTCCAACGGAAGAAAGCTCGGCCTCTCAGGATCAATGCTGTCGCTGCTTATCAGCTTCATCTTCAGTTGAATCTCAATTGCGTCGGCGTCGGGATCAAACTGGAGAGGATCTTCCGTGTCGGGTAATGTATCGAGTCTGACGGTCACGCGCTCGTTGGGAAGCATGACGCCGCTCTCGCCCTTCACCCCGCGGGATTTGATGAGGTTCTTTCCATAAACCACGGGTGGATCTTCACCGAAGTAGTGATAGAACTTTGCGTTCATCCGGTAATTGATGGATGCTCCGCCAAAGTCTGAGCCCCGCAAATTCTGAACATCAAAGGTTACGCTGTCCAGCTTCCTGTCTAAAAAGAAATGCTTCAGCGGAACGGCATAATACCGGTCAAAGAGGCTTGACATCGCTGATGCGGCAGTCCTGTCGGGAAAAGAAGGTGTTGCTGAATTCCTGCCTTTGTTCAGGTAGATGTAATCAACCACCCACGTATCAAAGGGTCCTGACATCCGGCCATAGCTTCTCAGCCTGAATTGAAAATCATCGTGAAAATAAGTGTCGCCACTGACCTGCAATAGCACGCTGTTAAAAACAGTAAGGTCGGGAAATTCATCACCATAGATCGTTCTTATTTCCGCCCAGACGCCCTGATCATTCTTAAATTCTACACGGATATAGTCGGTATCGTCGGGCGACTCCCCGTTCCCCCTCCATTGGCAATAGAAACTCAGGTAAACCGATCCGCGTTCTGCCGGCGCTACTTCACTCATTTTTATGGGCCGGGAAACAAGCTTGTCGGTAAATCCCGTTGCGCTGGGCTCGTTTGGGTTGTAGGGTGAACCCAGCGAATCCAGGCCGTCAAAAGTTGCCACATTGATGGATGGCGGATCCACACCAATTCCGTTTGAGATGTACACCGTATAGCTGTTGATCCATAGCGTGTCGGGATAACCGGGCCCGGAAGAAAAGTCGTCCCAAAAAGGAAGCGATACCGGTCCGGTGCTCTTGGTGCGGAGGTTGTCGTTTGGACGAACCGAAGATCCTTCCCGGGGCAGCGGCGATTCAACGAGCTGCGCGCTGCCCGATGAGGCCGCCAGCACCATCAGCAAACCCAGGAAAATTGACTTGTATCCTTGAGTGAATAGACCGTTGACGTATTGCGTTGCGCTATTCCCCATTATCATCTTCGGGAACTGTCGATCCTTCCTTGCCAATCCAAAGTTCCATGATGTCCCCGACGCGGATCGTCTCATAGGCCAGCGGTTTCTGCTTTAGAACGACCGGATCAGCATTGGTGGTATCGCCGACCAAATGAATACTTCCCAGATTCAGGTTGGAGCCAAAGATCGGAATCTTTGCATCCTCCAGCGTGTAGCCAATGAGGTTCGGAGCCTGGATGTCATTGGTGCCACCGTCCATGACGACCAGATCGACCACTGATCCTTTCGGGATTCGTTCGCCGTCTTCAATTTTTCTGCCATCGAATTTCATCCCCTGTACTACGTTCAGAAAGGGTCCGGACACGAGTTCAATTTTGCCCCTTTTCAGTTCGTTGCTTCTAAGCACTGCTTCAGCATTTGTTACCGAACGATCAACCAGGTTGGGCATGGGAACGGTAGGCGGGTTGATGCGGTTGATGGAAATGAAGATCTTCCGGTTCTCCTTCACTTTGGAGCCTGCGTGCGGGAACTGTTTCAGCACGGTAAGCGGAGGGTATTTCTCGGAGTAAGAGGAGTCGCTCACCTCCCAGCGAAGGTTACGATCACCCAGAAATTCCTCAAGGCGGTCATAGCTCATGCCTTCAATATTCGGAACGGTAATGCTTTCATTATGGTTGGTTATAGCCGGAAGGTAAACGTAGAAATAAACAATTGCCAGCACCAGCACAATTGTGCCGGCAAGCAAAAGGTGGATCAGAACCCCGCCCGGGGTGTAATTCATGTATTCCCTGACTTTCTTCAGCATCAATCAATTGCCTTTTTCACGCCTTCAATAATACAAAAAAATAAACCGCTGCCGTGAACAATGTAAGGCATTCAGGAAGTATGCGCAAAATTGGTACCAGATGAAGTAGGGGTAGGGGGATCGCCACGGTTCAAAGGCAGGAGCAATTGGAGTACGAAAATAGCCGAGTTGGAGGCGCCATGCAATAGGTGTTTTATGTGTTTAAATGTTTGTGTTGGTGACTCCCCCTATATACCTATACCCTTATACCTTTATACCCTTATACACCTAGAACTTCAGTGAAGACTTAAAGTCCCGCTCTATCGCCCTGCCTTGCTGATGACGGTCAAAACCCAACTGGATGAGGCGGGTGATAAGATCCTGAAATTTAATGCTGCGTTCGCGCCACATCATCGGATACATTGAGGAATTGGTGAATCCGGGAATGGTATTGATCTCGTTTATGTAGATGCCGCCTTCCGTCGTTACAAAAAGATCCACGCGTGCAAAATCCTCGCCATGAAGTACCTGGAAGGCCTTGACGGAAAGAGCCCGGATACGCGCTATGGTATCGGCTTCAAGCTTTGCAGGAACTTCAATCTTTACAGCCTTTCC